>NZ_JBFAOU010000003.1:0-117441 GCF_040675365.1 Catellatospora sp. NPDC049609
GCCCCCCGCCGGGGGGTCGGCCGCCCCCACCGCGCGCCCACCCCCCCCGCATTTATCCCCCGGCCCCCGACAACTTCTGGGTTGTCGCGACAACCCAGAAGTTGTCGGCCGCGCACCGATGTAGTCCCCGCGGCGCGGCGGCGTGGGGCTCGACCGGGGGCGGATCAGGCCGTGACCGTACCGGTCAGGTAGGGCTTGCCGGAGCGGGCGTCGCGCAGCCCGAACTCGCGGCCGGTCCAGGTGAAGCCGACGGTGCCGGGGAGCAGGATCGGCAGCTTGAAGGACACCTCGACCGTGTACGCCGCCGGCAGCCGCCCTTCGAGCGCCGCCAGGCAGCGGGCCTTGCTCCACATGCCGTGCGCGATCGGGCGCGGGAAGCCGAACACCCGCGCGCCCAGCCACGAGGTGTGGATCGGGTTGTGGTCGCCGGAGACGTCGGCGTAGTCCGTGCCGGTCGACGTGGGCACCCGCCAGGTGGCGTGGGGCGGCGCGTCCGGCGCGGGCTCGCGCGCGGGGCGCTGCTCGCGGGGCGCGGCGGACGGCCCGCGCCGCAGGTACGTCGAGACGTCCCGCCACACCACCTCGCCGTCCACGGCCGCCGTGGTGATCACGTCGTACTGCCGCCCGCGCGGGTGGTCGCGCAGGTCCTGCGCGTGTACCGCGAGCTCCAGCACGTCGTCGGCGGTGAGCTGCCGGGTCTGCTCGATGCGGTTGGCCACGTGCACCCCGCCGACCACCGGGAACGGGAAGTCACGCCGGGTCATCAAGTCCAGCTGCAGGCCGAAGCCCAGCACGTGCGGGTACGTGACCGGCAGCCGGTCGCTCAGCGCGAACCCGCACACCCGCTGGTAGCGGGCCAGATGCTCGCGGTCGACGGGGACCGCGGTGGTCAGCGTATCGTCGGGCAGCGTGCTCGGCCGGGGAAACGGCACCACCGACAGCGCCGCGCGCAACATGCTCGGCATGTCAGGCCCCCAGCAGCGACTGGCCGCAGACGCGCACCACGTTGCCGGTGACCGCGGCCGAGCCGGGCGCGGCGAACCAGGCCACCGTCTCGGCGACGTCCACCGGCAGGCCGCCCTGGGCCAGGCTGTTCATGCGGCGTCCGGCCTCGCGGATGAACATCGGCAGCTTCGCGGTCATCGCGGTCTCGATGAAGCCCGGCGCCACCGCGTTGACGGTGATGCCCCGCGCCGCGAGCACCGGCGCCAGCGCGTGCACCCAGCCGATCACCCCGGCCTTGCTGGCGGCGTAGTTGGTCTGGCCGCGGTTGCCCGCGATGCCCGCGATCGAGGCCACGCCGACGATCCGGCCGCCGTCGGGGATCAGCCCGGCGTCCAGCAGCACGTCGGTGACGTGCGCCGGGGCGATCAGGTTGACCTTGAGCACGCTGTCCCAGCGGCTGCCGTCCATGTTGGCGAGCAGCTTGTCGCGGGTGATGCCCGCGTTGTGCACCAGCACGTCGAGCCGGCCGTGCCGCTCCTTGACGTGGTCGGCCAGCCGCTGCGCCGCGCCCTCGCCGGTCAGGTCCAGCTGGTACGCCTCACCGCGTACCTCGTTGGCGACCTTGGCCAGGTCGTCGCCGGCCGCCGGGACGTCCAGGCAGATCACGTGGGCGCCGTCGCGTGCCAGCACCCGGGCCATGGCCGCGCCGATGCCCCGCGCCGCGCCGGTGACCAGCGCGATCTTCCCGTCGAGCGTCCCGCCGGACGGGGCCGGGGCGGCGTCCACGGTGATCGTCTGCCCGCTCACGTACGCCGACTTCGCCGACAGCAGGAAGTCCAGGGTGGAGCGCAGCGCGGCGGTGTCGGCGTCCGGGTGCACCCGGACCAGCTGTGCCGTGGTGCCCCGGCCGAACTCCTTGCCGACGCTGCGTACGAAACCGTCGAGCGCCTGCTGGGCCGCGGCCTGGGCGGGGTCGGTCACCGCGTCGAGGGGCAGGCCCAGCACGACGACGCGCCCGGCCGGGGTGAGCGCCCGCGCGACCGGGTGGAAGAAGTCGTAGAGCGCCCGCAGGCCAGCCGGGCCGGTGATGCCGGTGGCGTCGAAGACCAGGCCGTGGTGCCGGTCCAGGTCCTCGGTCGAGCCGTACATCTTGGCCAGTTCCGCCGCGCGCGGGCCGTCGGACGGGCCGACCAGCACCGGTCCGGGGAAGAGCGCGTCGCCCTCGCGGAAGCGGGGCAGCTTCGGCGGATCGGGCAGGCCGAGCCGCTTGACTATCGCCCGCCCCGGCCCGGACCTTGCGAAACTTGTGTATCGGTCGCTCATGCGGTAGACCTTACTCGCGAGTAAGGTCTGACACCAGGAGGTCGTTGTGACTGACAGTGTGCGCCGGGTGGCCGTCATCGGCGGCAACCGGGTCCCGTTCGCCCGGTCCAACAGCCGGTACGCCCGCGCCTCCAACCAGGACATGCTCACCGCCGCGCTGGACGGGCTCATCGCCCGCTTCGGCCTGGCCGGCCAGCGCCTCGGCGAGGTCGCCGCGGGCGCCGTGCTCAAGCACTCCCGCGACTTCAACCTGACCCGCGAGTCCGTGCTCGGCACCGGCCTCGACCCCGCCACCGCCGCCGTCGACCTGCAGCAGGCCTGCGGCACCGGCCTGCAGGCGATCACGTATATCGCCAACAAGATCGCGCTGGGGCAGCTCGACTCCGGCATCGCCGGCGGCGTGGACACCACCTCCGACGCGCCGCTGCAGCTCAACGAGCAGTTCCGGCGCATCCTGCTGCGCCTGAACAACGCCAAGAGCACCGGCGAGCGGCTCAAGGCGGCGATGGCGCTGCGGCCGCTGCAGCCGTTCAAGCCCGAGGTGCCCCGCAACGCCGAGCCGCGCACCGGGCTGTCCATGGGCGAGCACGCCGCCCTCACCGCCGAGCGCTGGGGCGTCACCCGCGCCGACCAGGACGAGCTGGCGCTCGACTCGCACCGCAAGCTCGCCGCGGCGTACGAGGCCGGGTTCTTCGACGACCTGGTCACGCCGTACCTCGGCCTCACCCGGGACCAGAACCTGCGCCCCGACACCTCGCTGGAGAAGCTCGGCTCGCTCAAGCCGGTGTACGGCCTGCGCGGCAAGAACCCCACCATGACCGCGGGCAACTCGACGCCGCTGACCGACGGCGCGGCGGTGGTGCTGCTCGGCACCGAGGAGTGGGCCGCCGCGCGCAACCTGCCGGTGCTGGCCCGCTTCGTCACCGCGCAGACCGCCGCCGTCGACTTCGTGCACGGCGACCCGGAGCCCGAGGGCCTGCTCATGGCCCCGGTGTACGCGGTCCCCCAGCTGCTGTCCCGCCTCGACCTCAAACTCCAGGACTTCGACTTCTACGAGATCCACGAGGCGTTCGCGTCGCAGGTGCTCGCGACGCTGGCCGCCTGGGAGTCCAACGGCCTGGGCACCATCGACCGCTCCCGCCTGAACGTGAACGGCTCGTCGCTGGCCGCAGGGCACCCGTTCGCCGCCACCGGCGGCCGCATCGTGGCCACCGCCGCCAAGCTGCTCGCCCAGAAGGGCTCCGGCCGCGCCCTCATCTCCATCTGCGCCGCCGGCGGCCAGGGCGTCGTGGCCGTCCTGGAACGCTGACGCCGTCGCCGCGTTCGGCCGGATGTCGCGGTTTCGGGGAAACTGCGCCATCCGCGCCCTGCGAACGTGCAGTTTCCCCGAAACTGCGTCCCCGAAGTCGCGGGGAGGCGCGGGCGAGGTCAGCGGATGGTGCCGGGTGGCGCGAGCCACCGGGCGGGTTGGCCGGTGGCCTTCTTGATGACGTCGAAGTCGCCGTCGTAGTGCAGGACGGTGAGGCCGGTGAGCTCGGCGGTCGCGGCGACCAGCAGGTCGATCGGACCGGCGCTGCGGTGCTGGCCCTGCTGCGTGAGCAGATCCTGCACCTGTGCGGCGCGGCGGTAGACGTCGTCGGGGACGGGTATCCAGGGATAGGTCTCGGTCAGCAGGGCAAGGATCTTCTTGCGGTCCGCCCGGGAGCGGGCCGTGTAGAGAAACTCCAGCTCGGTGATCGGGCACACGCCGAGCAGGCCCTGTTCGATCTGCTGGTCCCACCCGAGTGCGGACGACCCGGGACGCAGCAGCCGCACCAGGGCACTGGTGTCGACCAGGTAGTCGGCGGTCACGGCTTCGGGCGATAGTTGTTCTTGTCCAGCAACTCGTCGAAGTATCCGCTCTCCGCCATCTCCCGTAGCCCTTCGAGGGCGCGCGCGCGGCGAAGGCGGGCGGCGCTCTCGCGCAGGGCGGTGTTGACGGTGTCCTTCTTGGTCTTGGTGCCGAAGACCTCGGCGGCGTCGGCGAGCAGCTCCTCGTCGATGTCGATCAGCATCTTCGCCATCGGGTCCCCCTCGCGGCCGCGATATATACGATCTAACAAGGAAGTATATACGCGCGGGCGCGGGCAGACCAGGGGCGGTGATCGCTGCGTGCGAGAATGAGGCACGTGACGAAGCGCCCGCATGTGCCGAATGTCCTGGCCACCCGCTACGCCTCCGCCGAACTGGTGACGCTGTGGTCACCGGAGGAGAAGGTCCGCGCCGAGCGCCGGCTGTGGCTCGCGGTGCTGCGGGCCCAGCGTGACCTGGGCATCGCGCTGCCGGACGGCGTGATCGAGGCGTACGAGCGGGTGCTGGACCAGGTCGACCTGGACTCGATCGCGGCCCGGGAGCGCGTGACGCGGCACGACGTGAAGGCGCGCATCGAGGAGTTCAGCGAGCTGGCCGGGCACGAGCAGATCCACAAGGGGATGACCTCCCGCGACCTCACCGAGAACGTCGAGCAGCTGCAGATCCGCGACTCGCTGCTGCTGATCCGGGACCGGATCGTCGCCACGCTGACCCGGCTGGCCGCCCGCGCCGCCGAACACGACAACCTGATCATGGCCGGGCGCTCGCACAACGTCCCGGCGCAGGCCACCACGCTGGGCAAGCGGTTCGCCTCGGCCGCGCAGGAGATGCTCATCGCGTACGAGCGGATCGACGAGCTGATCGCCCGCTACCCGCTGCGCGGCATCAAGGGCCCGGTCGGCACCGCGGCCGACCAGCTCGACCTGTTCGACGGCGACGCCGCGAAGGTCGCCGAGCTGGAGCGCCGGGTCGCCGGGCACCTCGGCTTCCAGCGGGTGCTCGACTCGGTGGGCCAGGTCTACCCGCGCTCGCTCGACTTCGACGTGCTCACCGCGCTGGCCCAGGCCGCGTCCGCGCCGTCGAGCCTGGCTACCACGATCCGGCTGATGGTCGGTCAGGAGCTGGCCACCGAGGGCTTCAAGCCCGGCCAGGTCGGCTCGTCGGCGATGCCGCACAAGATGAACACGCGCTCCAGCGAGCGGGTCAACGGCCTGGCCGTGATCGTCCGGGGGTACGCGAGCATGGCCGGCGAGCTGGCCGGCGACCAGTGGAACGAGGGCGACGTGTCCTGCTCCGTGGTGCGCCGGGTGGCCCTGCCGGACGCCTTCTTCGCCCTGGACGGCCTGTTCCAGACGTTCCTCACCGTGCTCGACGAGTTCGGGGCGTACCCGGCCGTCATCAACCGCGAGCTGGACCGCTACCTGCCCTTCCTGGCCACCACGAAGGTGCTGGTCGGCGCGGTGAAGAAGGGCGTCGGCCGGGAGACCGCGCACGAGGCGATCAAGGAGCACGCGGTGGGTGTCGCGCTGGCCATGCGCGAGCGCGGCCAGGCCGACAACGACCTGTTCGACCGCCTCGCCGCCGACACCCGCCTCGGCCTGTCCCGGGCCGAGATCGACGCCCTGGTGGCCGACCGCTCCGCCTTCGTCGGCGCCGCCTCGGCCCAGGTCGCCGCGATCACGGCGCAGGTGGAGAAGATCGCCGCGCAGCACCCGGCCGCCGCCGCGTACACCCCCGGCGCCATCCTCTGATGGAGTTCCTGGGTCCGATGCTGGTCGCCTTCGTGGCGATCTTCCCGGTGGAGCTGCCGGACAAGACGTTCGTGGCGACGCTGGTGCTCAGCACCCGCTACCCGGCGCTGCCCACCTGGCTGGGGGTGGTCGCGGCGTTCGGCGTGCAGTGCGTCATCGCGGTCGCCTTCGGCGCGCTGCTGACGAAGCTGCCGACCCAGCCGGTGCAGCTGGTCGCCGCGGCGCTGTTCGCGGTCGGCGCGTTCGTCCTGGCCAAGGGTGCGAAGAAGGCCGACGCGGAGGAGGTGGAGCAGGAGCGGGAGTTCGAGGCCAAGGCGGTCGAGCCCAAGCGCGGCTGGCGGGCCGCCGGGGCGAGCTTCCTGGTGCTGTTCACCGCCGAGTGGGGCGACCTGTCCCAGCTGCTGCTGGCGGGTCTGGTGGCCAGCGGCCGGCCGATGGTCCCCACGTTCCTGGGCGGCTGGCTGGGCCTGGCGGCCGTGTCCGGGCTCGCCGTGCTCCTCGGCCGGTGGTTGTTGAAACGGGTGAAGCTGTCGGTCATCCGTTACGTGGGGGCGGGGGTCTGCGGCGTGCTCTCCGTCGTGACCTTGCTCTCAGCTCTGTGAAAGCAGTGAACTCGTGGGAGTTTCGGTGCTCCCCAGAAAACGCCCCGGCTGCGCCTGCCGGTAATCTGAAGCTGCCCGTGGCGGACAGGCAGACATAGAAAAAGTCAGGAGTTTCCCCGTGGCTCGCGTCGTGGTTGACGTCATGCTTAAGCCCGAGATCCTCGACCCGCAGGGGCAGGCCGTCGCGAACGCGCTGCCCCGCCTGGGCGTCAATGACGTCGCCTCAGTGCGCATCGGTCGCCGAGTCGAGATCGACTTCGCCGGAGAGGCCGACCTGGAGAGGGCCCGTGAGATCGCGGACAAGCTCCTGGCCAACCCGGTCATCGAGGACTACGAGATCCGGGTAGTCGAAGCCGCATGAGCAAGATCGGTGTGGTGACCTTCCCCGGTTCGCTGGACGACGGGGACGCGGCGCGTGCCGCGCGCATCTCCGGAGCCGAGGTCGTGCGGCTCTGGCACGCCGATCCCGAGCTGCACGGCGTCGACGCCGTGGTGCTCCCGGGCGGCTTCTCCTACGGTGACTACCTGCGCTGCGGCGCCATCGCCCGGTTCGCGCCGGTGATGGAGGCGATCGCCGACGCCGCGCGCGGCGGCATGCCGGTCATGGGCATCTGCAACGGCTTCCAGATCCTCTGCGAGGCCCACCTGCTGCCCGGCGCCCTCACCCGCAACCAGCACCTGCACTTCCGCAACCGCGACCAGTGGCTGCGCATGGAGAGCACGGACACGGCGTGGACCAACCACTTCGCCGACCGGCAGGAGATCCTGATCCCGGTGAAGAACGGCGAGGGCTGCTACGTCGCCGACCGGCGCACGCTGGACGAGCTGGAGGCCAACGGCCAGATCGTGGCCCGTTACATCCGCGGCAACCCGAACGGCTCGACCCGCGACATCGCGGCGATCCGCAACGAGGCGGGCAACGTGCTCGGCATCATGCCCCACCCGGAGCACGCCGTCGAGGCGCTGACCGGCCCGTCCCTGGACGGCCTCGGATTCTTCTCGTCGGTGCTCAAGCACCTGGCCGACGCTAAGGCGGCAGCATGAACGACAACCTGACCGTGGACACCGTCAAGGCCGCCGAGGCGACCCCGGACGAGCTGCAGCCATACCTGGAGCTCGGCCTCAAGGACGACGAGTACCAGCGGATCAAGCAGATCCTCGGCCGCCGCCCGACCCAGTCCGAGCTGGCCATGTACTCGATCATGTGGAGCGAGCACTGCTCCTACAAGTCGAGCAAGGTGCACCTGCGCCAGTTCGGCGAGAAGGCCCCGCCGTCGGACCGCATGCTGGCCGGCATGGGCGAGAACGCGGGCGTCATCCAGATCAGCGAGAAGCTCGCGGTCACCTTCAAGGTCGAGTCGCACAACCACCCGTCGTTCGTGGAGCCCTACCAGGGCGCCGCGACCGGCGTCGGCGGCATCGTGCGCGACATCCTGGCCATGGGCGCGCGCCCGATCCTGGTGATGGACTCGCTGCGCTTCGGCGCCGCGGACCACCCGGACACCCAGCGCGTGCTGCCGGGCGTGGTGGCCGGCGTCGGCGGGTACGGCAACTGCCTGGGCCTGCCCAACGTCGGCGGCGAGGTCTTCTTCGACGAGTGCTACCAGGGCAACCCGCTGGTCAACGCGCTGAGCCTGGGCGTGCTGCCGGTCGACGGCCTGCAGCGCAAGGAGGCCGACGGCCCCGGCAACATCGTCGTGCTGATGGGCGCCAAGACCGGCCGCGACGGCATCGGCGGCGTGTCGGTGCTGGCCAGCGCCACCTTCGACGACGCGTCGGAGCAGCGCCGGCCCAGCGTGCAGGTGGGCGACCCGTTCACCGAGAAGCTGCTCATCGAGTCCTGCCTGGAGCTTTACCAGGCCAAGCTGATCGTCGGCGTGCAGGACCTCGGCGGCGCGGGCCTGACCTGCGCACTCACCGAGACCGCCGCGGCGGCCGGCACCGGCATGGACATCCAGCTGGAGAAGGTCCACCTGCGTGAGGCCTCCATGGAGCCGCACGAGATCCTGGCCAGCGAGTCGCAGGAGCGCATGCTCTTCATCGTGGAGCCGGCGAAGCTGGACGCGGTGCTCGGCATCGCCCAGCTGTGGGGCGTCATCGCGACCCCGATCGGCGTCGTCACCGACACCGGCCGGGTGCGGATCACCTTCCACGGCGAGACCGTGGTGGACGTCCCGCCGGGCAGCCTCGCCGACGACGGCCCGGTGTACGCCCGGCCGCTGCGCGAGCCCGCCGACCTGATCCTGCTGCAGGCCGACCGGGCCGAGACGCTGCCCCGCCCGCACCACGACTACCAGCTCAAGGACGCGATGCTCAAGCTCGCCGCGTCGCCGAACCTGTGCGACCGCGCCTGGGTCACCGAGCAGTACGACCGGTACGTGCTGGGCAACACCGTGCTCGCGCAGCCCGAGGACGCCGGCATCGTGCGCCTCGACGAGCAGACCGGCCTCGGCGTCGCGCTGTCGCTGGACTGCAACTCCCGGTTCGCCCGCCTCGACCCGTACGAGGGCGCGAAGCTGGCCCTGGCCGAGGCGTACCGCAACGTCGCCGTCACCGGCGCGGAGCCGGTCGCGGTCACCGACTGCCTCAACTTCGGCTCGCCGGAGGACCCGGCGGTCATGTGGCAGTTCGCCGAGGCCGTACGCGGCATCGCCGACGGCTGCCAGGAGCTGGGCATCCCGGTGACCGGCGGCAACGTCAGCTTCTACAACCAGACCGGCGCGGTGGCCATCCACCCCACCCCGGTCGTGGGGGTGCTGGGCGTGCTGGAGAACGTGGCGCACCGCATCCCGATGGGCTTCGGCCACGCCGGCGACGTGCTGGTGCTGCTGGGCGACACCGCGCTGGAGCTGTCCGGCTCGGAGTGGGCCTGGGTGGCGCACGGCCACCTCGGCGGCCGCCCGCCGAAGGTCGACTTCGGCCGCGAGCAGGCCATCGCCGCGTTCATGCAGCGTGCCGCCGAGACCGGCCTGGTCCGCTCGGCGCACGACCTGTCCGACGGCGGCCTGGCGCAGGCGCTGGTGGAGTCGGTGCTGCGCAAGGGCTTCGGCGCCACGATCACCCTGCCGGTGGAGCTGGAACCGTTCGTCTCGCTGTTCAGCGAGTCGGCGGGCCGCGTGCTGCTGACCGTCCCGGTGGGTCACCGCCAGGCGTTCGAGCAGCTGCTGGCCGAGCACGAGCTGCCGGCGACGATCCTGGGCCAGGTCGACGACGAGGGCGCCGACCTGACCGTGATCGGCCACGGCGAGGCGGGCCGCTTCGCGGTGAGCCAGGGCGAGCTGCGGGAGGCGTTCTCGGGCGCGCTGCCGAAGCTGTTCGGCGCCGGCGAGCCGGGCGCGGTCGCGTCCGAGGCGCCGGCCACGGCGCAGGAATCGGCCACAGCCGGCGGCGCCGCCACGGCCGTGCTCGCCGAGACCGCAGTCGTGGAAACCGGGGCGGCGGAGTCGGCGGCCGGGAGCGAGTCGTTCGCCGGGAGCGAGTCGGCCGCTGAGCCGGCGCTGTTCGCCGAGGGCGAGCCGGTGGCACAGGCCGGCGAGTTCGCGCAGCCCGGCGAGTTCGCGCAGCCCAGCGAGGTCACGCAGGCCGGCGCGGTCGCGCAGGACGCCGACGGCACTGCGCGGCCCGAGGCCGACGAGCAGTAGGCAGGAGCCGGCCCTCGGCCGGATGCGTTTCTTCGGGCGGTCCGCTCGGTGGTGGTGATCCACTGCCGAGCGGGCCGCCCGCTTCGCGCCCACTGTCCGGTATCCACCGCCGGGAAGCGCCTCCACCGCTGGCGCGGGGCTGAAGATCGCTGTTTCTGGTCACGAAGTGCAGTGAGGCTCCGCTTTCTGGCCGCAAACGGCGATCATGCCCCCGCTCGACGGGTCTCCTCCCGCGTCCCCCCGGGCAAGTGGCCTGCCGTGCAGGTCAGGGCCGACGTCCGGCTGTCCGGTGCATGACAGAAAATTCCTCGCAACCTTTACCCATGGCGGGACGTGATGTCGCGACGGGCGGAAGGAGCCCGCACCATCCAGGGGAGCACGGGGACATGGCTTCAGACCGAGGCGACACGGGATCGGCCGGCCGCGCCGATTTCGAGGAGTGCTACGCGGCCCACTTCCACAGCTTGACGCTGCAGCTCAACGCGTACGTAGGCAACCTCAGCGAGGCGCAGGACATGGTGCAGGAGGCGTTCTGCCGCGCGCTGGCGCGCTGGGACGGCATCGCCGGGTACGCCGATCCGGCCGCCTGGGTGCGGCGGGTCGCGTGGAACCTGGCCACCAGCGGCTGGCGCCGCCGGCGCACGATGCTCAACTTCCTGCACCGGCAGCGTGAGGAGCACGTGGCCGGGCCGAGCCCGGACCGGATCGCGGTCACCCGGGCGCTGGCGACGCTGCCGGACACCCAGCGCCGGGCCTGCATCCTCTTCTACATCGCCCAGCTGACCATCGCGGAGATCGCGGAGCAGGAAGAGGTCGCCGAAGGCACCGTCAAGTCCTGGCTCCACCGCGGTCGCACCGCGCTCGCCGCCCAGCTCACCGAGGCCCGGAAGGAGCCGAACCATGTCTGAATTCGACGACGACCTGCTCACGACGGCCTTCGCGGAGTACCGGTCGGAGACCAACCCGCTGATCAAGCCCACCGGCACGGGTGCCGCGTACCGCACGGTGCAGCACCGCAAGCGGGTCCGCACGACCGCCGTGGCGGCCTGCGCGCTGACCGCGGTGCTGGTCGGCGGCGGGGCGTACGCCTCGTTCACCGCCGGTCCGGTCACGCCCCCGCAGCCGGGTGCAAGCTCGGCCGCGCCGTCCCCCGTGACGTCGCTCTCGCCCTCGCCCGAGCCCTCGCCGTCCGCGTCGCCGAGCACGTCGGTCGCGACCTCGCCGCCCCCGCCCGCCAGCACGCTGCACGGGCTGGAGAACGCGACACTGGACCTGCCGGTCCGCAAGGCGGACCCGTCCTGCCCCAGCGGCGCGGTGAAGTTCCGCAACGGCAAGGCCGGCGAGTCCACCCGGATCGCGGACGTGGTCAGCGTCGACATCGACGGTGACGGCGCGTTCGAGGAGATCGCGCTGATCACCTGCCGACAGGGTGAGGGCCTGCTGGGCCAGGTGCTCGCGCTGCGTCCGAAGGGCAACGGCCGGTTCACCACCCTCGGCGTCGTGATCGAGAACGAGCGCACGGGCGGGCCGGGCAGCGACCGGATCGAGAACGTCAGGAAGATCAAGGTGGGCAAGCCCGGCGAGGTCCTGGTCGAGGTCGGCAACCACGAGACCACCTACACCGATGAGAACCGCTTCAAGGGCAAGTTCCAGTGGCGCGGCTACCGCTGGAACGGCACGAGGTTCGCCCAGAGCAGCGGGCCGACGACGTTCGCTTAGGAGATACGGCGACGGCGGCCCGGGGCATCGACTCCCGGGCCGCCGTCGCGCAGGTCAGGCCGGGTATCGCAGCGCGTCGCGCTCTGCCTGGCTCAGCCAGCCGCGCTCCACCATCGTGCCGAGCACCCGGTCCCAGGCGGCGCGCGGGTCGGCCGGGGCGTCTGGGTCGAGCAGCACCGCGAGCCGGGCCGCCTCGGCGACGGTCAGCGCCGTCGCGGGTTTGCGGAAGTGCGCCTGCGCGGCGGCGTCGAGGCCGGTGACGCCCCGGCCGAAGTCGGCGGTGCTGAGGTAGAAGCCGAGAATGTCGGTCATCATGTACTTGTCTTCGAGCTTCGACGCCATGACAGCGGTGCGCAGGGCAGGCGCCTCGAAGTCTTCGGCCGCGACGATCACGTAACGCTGGGTGATCAGCGAGCTGGACCAGGGCCAGTCACCGCCCGCGTAGAAGTCGGGGTCGACGGCGGCGACGAACGTGTTCAGCACCGGTGCGGGCACGTCCCGCACCCGCACGACGGCCTGGTTGTCCCGGATCTCGGGGGCCTCGGGGATGCTGTCGTAGTACATGTTCGCGGCCAGCGCGGCGCCGGCCAGGGCGAGGACGAGCACGCCGGTCACGGCGCCGAGCACGCGGCCGCGGCGCGGCGCGGACGGCGGCGATGACGGTGCGGGCGGTGGCAGCGGCGCCGTATCGACGATGGTCATGAGCCTCACTCTAGGTCCGTCGCGGGTGGGGCGCTGACCCGGCGACGCCGGGGCCGGGTTCAGTGACGCGCCTGCGGGAAGGTCAGGCTCCGGCGTTCGGCGGGGTCGAGCAGGCCGCGCTCCACCATCGTGTCCAGCACCCGGTGCCAGGCCTGCTCGGGCTGCGTCGTGCCGGCGCCCACGTGCGTCGCGACCAGCGCCGACTCGGCGACGGTCAGGTCCCTGGGCTCCTTGCCGAGATACCACTGCGAGGCCTCGGCCAGGCCGATCGCGCCCGTGTCGAAGCGGGCGGTGGTCAGGTAGAACCCGAGCAGGTCCGCCTCCGTGTACCAGAGCTCCAGCTTGTGCGCGGCGACGCGCACCCGCCAGCTGTCCAGGTCGGACTCGGGCAGTCCCATCGCGACGACCGCGTACTTCTTCGCGATGAGGGAGGACGGCCAGATCAGGCCGGGATCCTCCTGGTAGAAGTCCGGATCGACGGCCGCGACGAAGGCGTCCGCGACGCCTGGGCGCAGGTTCACCACGCGCACCGGGTGGGTCGTGTCGAACCGCTCCTTCGGGATCGGCACGCCGGCGTAGTAGTACTGGACCGCGCCGTAGGCGATGCCCGCGAGCAGCGCCAGCGCGACGGCGATGGCGGCGATCCTGAGGCGGCGGCTCCCCTTCGGCGGCGGAAGGGGAGCCGACCGGGGGAGGTCGACGAGAGTCACTCCCTCACGGTAGAGGCATCGACCGTGATGCGCAGCCCCGGTCTGATCAGGACAGCAGCTTGCGCGGCCCGGGGCCCTGTGCGGCCAGCTCGTCGCCGGGGTTGTAGAGCTTGCAGGACTGCAGTGACAGGCAGCCGCAGCCGATGCAGCCGTCGAGCGTGTCGCGCAGGCGTTCCAGCAGCGCGATCCGGGCGTCGAGGTCGGCACGCCAGCGTGCGGACAGCCGGGTCCAGTCGGCCTTGGTGGGCGTACGCCGCTCGGGCAGCTCCGACAGCGCCTCCCGGATCCGTTCCAGGGACACCCCGACCTGCTGCGCGATCCGGATGAAGGAGACGCGGCGCAGCTCGCCGCGCTCGTACCGCCGCTGGTTGCCGCTCGTGCGCACGGAGTGGATCAGGCCGCGTTCCTCGTAGAAGCGCAGCGCCGATGGCGCCACCCCGCTGCGCGCCGACAGGTCGCCGATCGTCAACAGCGTCACACCAGATTTCACGAGCCCCCGCCTTGAGTTCAAGTGCACTTTAACTTGCAGGCTACCCGTATGGCCGTAATCGATGTGAAGCCGCTGCTGACGCGGTTGACGGGGGACGAGAAGCACGCGCCGAGCGCGTACTCGACCCTGGACGTGCTCCAGGTGCTCTACGACCGGGTGCTGCGGGTGGACCCGCGCCGCCCCGACGACCCGGACCGGGACCGCTTCCTGCTCTCCAAGGGGCACGGCCCGGCCGCGTACTACGCGGTGCTGGCCGCGAAGGGTTTCTTCCCGCAGGAGTGGCTCGACGATCTCGGCGGGGCGGACAGCCCGCTGGGGCACCACCCGGACCGGCTGCGGGTGCCCGGCGTGGAGATCAGTTCCGGCTCGCTGGGGCACGGGCTCGGCCTCGGCGTGGGCACCGCGCTCGGGCTGCGGGCCCAGGGCCGCATGGAGCCGCGGGTCTACGTCCTGCTCGGCGACGCCGAGCTCGACGAGGGCAGCAACCACGAGGCCATCGCGTACGCCGGCGCGACCGGCCTGGACGCGATCACCGCAGTGGTGATCGACAACCAGTCGGCCTCGCACGGCTGGCCGGGCGGCATCGCGTCCCGGTTCGCGGTGCACGGCTGGACCGCGGTCACCGTGGACGGCCGCGACCACGAGGCCATCGCCGCCGGGCTGGCGGAGGCACGGGAGGGCGCGCCGCACGTCGTCGTGGCGCGCGTCGAGAGCAAGGAGAGCTGATCATGCGGCAGGCGTTCGTCGACACCATGTCCCGGCTGATCGAGCAGGATCCGCGCACCGCGCTGGTGCTGGCCGACATCTCGGCCGCCGCGTTCGAGCCGGCCGCGCTCAAGCATCCCGACCGGGTGCTCAACGTGGGCATCCGCGAGCAGCTCATGATCGGCGTCGCGGGCGGGCTGGCGCTCACCGGGCTGCGACCGGTCGCCCACTCCTACGCCACGTTCCTGGTGGACCGGGCGTACGAGCAGATCAAGCTCGACCTGGCCCACCAGGGCGTGGGCGCGGTGCTGGTCAGCGTGGGCGCGTCGTATGACGGCTCGACCGCCGGCTACACCCACATGTCGCCGATGGACGTCCAGCTCATCGACACGCTGCCCGGCTGGGCCGTGCACGTGCCCGGCCACCCCGGCGAGGTGGCGCCGCTGCTGGAGGCCGCGACCGCCCACGACGACCCGGTGTACCTGCGGCTGTCGACCCAGGCCAACGACATCGCGTACGCCGACGCGCACCTGCTGCGGCCGGTGCGGCACGGCGCGCGGGCGGTGGTCGTGGCGGTCGGGCCGATGCTCGCGCCGGTGCTGGCGGCGACGCGGGGGCTGGACGTGACGGTGGCGTACACGCACACGCCCCGCCCGTTCGACACGGCGGGCCTGCGGGCGCTGGCCGGCTCCGGGAACGTGGCCCTGGTCGAGCCGTACCTGGCCGGCACCTCGGCCCACGTGGTCGGGCAGGCCCTCGCCGACCGCCCGCACCGCCTGCTCAGCCTCGGCGTGGCCCGCAAGGATCTGCACGCCTTCGGCACCCCCGCGGACCACGCCCACTGGCACGCCCTGGACCCGGCGGGCATCCGCGCCGCCCTGACCGCCTGGCTCTGACCCGGCGCGCCGTACCCCGCCAAAGCAAGATCGCGACGATCTTGCGTGAACTGTTAGGGATATGCCCGGTTAGGGCGTGTCATCCCCACAGTCCACGCAAGATCGTCGCGATCTTGGGGGTCGGGGCGGCGGTCAGCCGCGGGTGTGGTGGCCGAGCATGTGGACCTGGCCGGTGCCCTCGACGATGTCGCCGACGTGCCAGCACTCGACGCCGCGGCCGGTCAGCAGGGCCATGGCGCGGTCGGCGTCGGCGGCGGAGACGACGGCGAACATGCCGACGCCCATGTTGAAGGTCGACTCCAGGTCGCCGGTGTCGATGCGGCCCTTGCGCTGGATCAGGTCGAAGATGGGCTGCGGGGCCCAGGTGGAGCGGTTGACGATCGCGTCCAGGTGCTTGGGGAGGACGCGGACCAGGTTGCCGGGGATGCCGCCGCCGGTGACGTGCACGAGCGCGTGCACCTCGCACTCGGCGATCAGGCTCAGGCAGTCCTTGGCGTAGATCTTGGTGGGGGTGAGCAGCTCCTCGCCGAGGGTGCGCTGGTCGCCCAGGTCCTCGATGACCGAGTCGAGCTTGAGCCGGGCCTGGCCGAGCAGCACGTGGCGGACCAGGGAGTAGCCGTTGGAGTGCAGGCCGGAGGAGCGCATCGCGATGACCGCGTCACCGGGCTGGACCCGCTCGGCGCCGAGGATCATGTCCTCCTCGACGACGCCGACGCCGTTGGCGGACAGGTCGTACTCGTCGGGGCGCATCAGGCCGGGGTGCTCGGCGGTCTCGCCGCCCAGCAGCGCGCACCCGGCGTACCGGCAGCCGTCGGCGATGCCCGCGCCGATCTCGGCGATCCGGTCCGGCACGACCTCGCCGCAGGCGATGTAGTCGAGCAGGAACAGCGGCTCCGCGCCGCAGGCGACCAGGTCGTCGACGACCATCGCGACCAGGTCGATGCCGACCGTGTCGTGGATGTTCATCTGCTGCGCGATGGCCAGCTTGGTGCCCACGCCGTCGGTCGACGAGGCCAGCACCGGGCTCTTGTACTTCGAAGTGTCGAGCTTGAACAGGCCGGAGAACCCGCCGAGGCCGCCCAGCACCTCGGGCCGGTGCGTGCGCGCGACCTTGTCCTTCAGCATCTCCACGGCGCGGTCGCCGGCGTGGATCGACACGCCCGCGTCCGCGTAGGTGACGGTGCGCCGGCGGTTGGTGCTGCCCTCCGCCGTCCACAGCTGACGGTTGCCGTTCTCCGGTTGCCCGGAGACGGGGCGCTCGGTCACGTGCGTCACGGTATTTCTCCTCTTTGTGCGCGGCACCGGGTTCGTTGAAGGGTCGGTGGTGCCGTGACGAGTGGTGCTAGGACCGGCTCAGTTCCGTCGTCGGCGCTGAGGGCTGGTCGCCGGTGCGCTCCTCGGGCCCGACGCGGCGGCCGACCCCTTCGAGCACGTGCTTGCCGATGAGGTTGGCGGCCGGCAGCGCGATCGGGTACTCCCCGTCGAAGCAGGCCCGGCACAGGCGGTTCTTCGGCTGCTCGGAGGCGGCGATCAGCCCCTCGAGCGACACGTAGCCGAGCGAGTCGGCACCGATGGAGCGGCGGATGCCCTCCATGTCCATGCCGTTCGCCAGCAGTTCGGCGCCGGTGGCGAAGTCGATGCCGTAGAAACACGGCCACTTCACCGGCGGAGAGGAGATGCGTACGTGAACCTCCAGCGCGCCCGCCTCGCGCAGCATGCGCACGATGGCGCGCTGCGTGTTGCCGCGCACGATGGAGTCGTCGACCACGACGAGGCGCTTGCCCCGCACGTTGTCGCGCAGCGGGTTCAGCTTCAGGCGGATGCCCAGCTGGCGGATGGTCTGCGAGGGCTGGATGAAGGTGCGCCCGACGTAGGCGTTCTTCATCAGACCCTGGCCGTACGGGATGCCGGAGGCCTCGGCGTAGCCGATCGCGCCCGGCGTGCCCGACTCGGGCACGGGGATGACCAGGTCGGCCTCGACCGGGTGCTCGGCGGCCAGCTTGCGGCCGATCTCCACCCGGGTCGAGTAGATGTTGCGGCCGGAGATGGTCGCGTCGGGGCGGGCCAGGTAGACGTACTCGAACAGGCAGCCCTTGGGGTCCGGCGCGGCGAAGCGCTGCGAGCGCAGCCCGTACTCGTCGATGGCGATCAGCTCGCCGGGCTCGACCTCGCGGACCACGGACGCGCCCACGATGTCGAGGGCGGCCTGCTCGCTCGCGACGACCCAGCCGCGCTCCAGGCGGCCCAGCATCAGCGGGCGCACGCCGTGGTGGTCGCGCGCGGCGTAAAGGGTGTTCTCGTCCATGAAGACGAAGCTGAACGCGCCCTCGACGGTCGGCAGCACCTCCATCGCGGCGGCCTCGACGGACAGGTCCGGGCGGCTGGCCAGCAGCATGGTGACCAGGCCGGTGTCGTTGGTCGAGCCGCGGCTGTCCATGCCCGCCTCGGCCGCGCGGCGGGCCAGGTCGGCGGTGTTCACCAGGTTGCCGTTGTGGGCGAGCGCGATGGTGGTGCCCGCGCTCGTCGACTGCAGCGTGGGCTGGGAGTTCTCCCAGGTCGAGTCGCCGGTGGTGGAGTAGCGCGCGTGCCCGATCGCCAGGTGACCGCGCAGGCTGGCCAGGGTCGGCTCGTCGAAGACCTGGGCCACCAGGCCGACGTCCTTGTAGACCACCACGCCGGAGCCGTCGCTGACCGCGATGCCCGCCGCCTCCTGGCCGCGGTGCTGCAGCGCGTACAGGCCGAAGTAGGTCAGTTTCGCGACCTCTTCACCAGGAGCCCAGACACCGAAGACGCCGCATGCGTCTTGCGGGCCTGGCCGGTGGGGGTCGAGTTCGTGGCTCAACCGGCCGTCGCCTCGGGGCACCCTGCTGCTCCTTGCGCTTGTCGCTTCAGTAGCTGGTTGATGCCCTGCTCGGAAAGCCGGCATCGGTGGTGTGTGTCGGCGTCGCGCGGCGATTGCCGCCGCAGCTCAGTGTACGTGACCGAGCGGGGTGGAAACCCCGGTGCCCGGCGTGTGCGCCGCGTGACTGAATCCAGGCATACCAGTGTGCCAGGCTCAGACGATCGGGAAAAGAGTGCTGATATCGGACCGAATCCCGCTGGCTCGAATCCGGCCATCGGACACCGCATCCGACCAATCGACGCGTCCGGCGGCGAGCTGAAGAAATGTGACCGGATCGGTCTCCACCGTGTTGGGGGGTGTGCCCCGGGTGTGCCTTGGCCCTTCGACGCACTGAATCGCGCCGTATGGGGGAACCCGCACCTCCACCGAACGGCCAGGAACTGTCGTCGCAAGATGTGCCAACAATGCCCTAACCGCATCGCGCAGCGTCAAACGTTCCGGGGCCACGCCCGTGGCCAGGGAGTCCAGTGCCGCGGTCACCGCCGGTGATATTTCAGGCGAGGGGGACATAAGCGGACGATACAAGATGACTTTTACTCATCATGTACGGCCCCTGGGTCGCGCAACCCTTCCTTCGCAAGGCATAGTTGCGGGCGGTGTATTCCCGCAGCGCCCCCCACACCCCGCTCGCTGTGGGATATCGAGGAGCTTGGAAGGCGGTGGCCGTGACTACCCAGCGACGGTCCTGGTTGGCACGCGTCGGAGTGGTTGCGATCGTTTCGCTCGGCACACTCGTCGGCGTCGCAGCACCGGCAAGTGCGCAGGCTGCCAGCGTTAACATCGACTCCTTCCCGTCGTCCGCCAAGAAGGGCGACACGATCACCATCAAGGGGTCGGTCAAGAACGGTCCCGCAGCTGGGCTCGGCGAGATCACGGCAAGCGACAACAGCAGCAAGGTCGAGTGCACGCAGTGCTCGATACAAGCAGACGCCGCTGTGCTGCCTGATGGGACGAAGGCGTTCGAGTTCAAGCTCACAGTGACCGGTGACCCTTCGCAGGGCGATCGGGTTGAGGTCACGATCCGCGCGGACGGAAAGTCCGACAACGCGCTCATCAATCTGCAACCTGCGGTTCAGGCGCCACAGTCCACGGGCGAGATCTCCGGCCAGGTGGTGGACATCTCGACCGGCAAGACCATCGGCGGGGCGCTGGTGATGCTCTCCGACGGTGATCAGAAGGAGCAGACCAAGACCGCCGACAGCGCGGGCCGGTTCAGCTTCAAGCCGACCGCGAGCAACCCGATCGCGCCCGGCATGATCGTCATCACCGCGCAGAAGGACCCGTTCGAGCCGAAGAGCGTCACCTTCAACCTCGTCAACGGCGCGTCCAAGCGTGACGTGAAGGTCTCCATGAGCAACCCGTCGGCGACCGCCTCGCCGACCGCCGAGGCCACGCCGACCGACATCGCGAGCCCCCTGCCCGAGGAGTCGCTGGGCACCGAGGAGACCCCCGGTGAGCCCGTCGACGTCTCCGGGAACAAGGAGGAGGAGGACGGCGGCCTGGACAGCATGACCTGGGTCATGATCATCCTGGGCGGCCTCCTGGTGGCGCTGGGCATCGGCGCGATCGTGCTGCTGGTGATGAAGCGCGGCGGCGACGACGACGATGACGACGAGGACGACGACGAGGACGACGACGAGCCGGTGCGCGGCCGTCCGGGCGTGCGCCCCGCCGCGGGCCAGCCGGTGCGGGCCGGGGCCGGGGCGGGCGTCTACGGCGGCGGCGCCGGTGCGGGTGCGTACGGCCGTCCCGCCGACCCGACGATGGTGGCCCGGCCCGGTGCCGGTGCCGACGCGACGGTCATGCACCGCCCCGGCGACTACGGTGTGCCGCAGCAGCGCGGCCCGCAGCAGCCCTACGGCTCCCCGGCCGCGGCGACCCAGCAGTACGGCGGCTACGGCTCGACGGCGCCGACCAGCGGCTACAGCGGCGGCCAGCCGACCTACGGCGACCAGGGCTACGGCCAGCAGGCCGGCTACGGCTCCCCGGCGCCGGCGGGCGGCTACGGCTCCCCGGTGGCCCCGACCAGCGGCTACGGCTCCCCGGCCGCTCCGGCGGGCGGCTACGGGTCGCCGGTGGCGCCCACCAGCGGCTACGGCAGCCCCGCTCCGACCAGCGGCTACGGCGGCGGCGCGGCCGGCGGCTACGGCTCGCCGGTGGCCCCGACCAGCGGCTACGGCGGCGGCCAGCCCGGCTACGGCGAGCCCGGCTACGGCCAGCAGCCCGGCTATGGCACCCAGCAGGGCGGCTACGGCACCCAGCAGGGCGGCTACCAGGGTCAGTACGACGAGCCCACGCACTACGCCGGTCCCGCCTCGGGCGACGGCTACGGTGCCGGCCAGGGCGGCTACGGCGCCACCCAGCAGGGCGGCTACGGGCAGGACTCGTACGGTCAGCAGGCCGGCTACGGCCAGCAGGACCCGTACGGCTCGAACCAGGCCGGTTACGGCACCCAGCAGGGCGGCTACGGCCAGGAGACCTACGGGCAGCAGGGCGGCTACGGCCAGCAGCAGGACCCGTACGGCTCGAACCAGGCCGGCTACGGCACCCAGCAGGGCGGCTACGGCCAGGACCCGTACGGCGGCCAGCAGGACGGCTACGGCCAGCAGCCCGGCTACGGCGACGACCGGCGCGGCAACCGCGGCGACCGCCGCCTCGACTGGCTGGACGACTGACCGCCCGGCATAGCTCGGCAGAGCTCCCTTCCCGCTGTTCCGGCAGCGTGAAGGGAGCTCTGCTCATTAAAGAGGGTGTGGCAGGGGGAGACAGACCGGTCGCGGTTTGCTGGAATGAGCGGGTGGCCGGTGGTGGCGGTATGCGAGGCCTGTCCCGCGTGCCGGGGTACGTGGTGATGCAACCCACGACGCTGTGCAATCTGGACTGCGTCTACTGCTACCTGCCCCTGCGCAGGGTCGACCGGCGGATGCCGGTGGCGGTGGCGCGGGCCGTGGCCGCCGATGCGAACGTCTGGGCGGCGCAGGGCCGCTTCTCCGTGGTCTGGCACGGCGGTGAGCCGCTGGCGGCGGGCCGCGAGCACCTGGCGGCGCTGATGGCCCCGTTCGGCCCGGCGGTGGAGCACCACGTGCAGACCAACGCCACGCTGATCGACGACGCCTGGTGCGCGTTCTTCGCCGAGCGCGGGGTGCGGGTGAGCGTGAGCGTGGACGGGCCCGAGGAGCTCAACGGCGGGCGGATCACGCGGGCCGGGCGGCCGGCGTACGCCCGGATCGAGCGGGGGATCGCGGCGCTGCGCCGGCACGGCCTGCCGTTCTCGGCGCTGTGCGTGGTGGGCGAGCCGCGGCCGGGCGTGGCGGCCCGGCTGTACGCGTACTTCCTGGCGCTGGGCTGCGACACGCTCGGCGTCAACATCGAGGAGCGCGAGGGGGTCAACGAGCGTCCCAACGGGCATGACGACACCGCGGTGCGGGCCTTCTGGGCCGAGCTGACGGCGGCGTGGCGGGCCGAGCCGCGGGTCCACGTGCGCGAGCTGGAGTGGAGCCTGCGCTATGTCGGCGCGGTGCTGGACGACACGGCGGACGGCCTGCTGCCGCGCACGCTGGACCCGATCCCGACCATCGGGCACGACGGCGCGGTGGTGCTGCTCTCGCCGGAGCTGGCCGGGTTCGACGACCCGGCGTACGGCGACTTCAGCAGCGGCAACGTGCTCACCAGCCCGCTGTCGGCGCTGCTGGCGCAGCCGGGTACGGGCTGGGTGCCGGAGTTCCTCGTCGGGATCGAGGCATGCCGGGGCACCTGCCCGTACTTCGGCTTCTGCGGTGGCGGGCACGCCGCCAACCGGTACTTCGAGCACGGGCGGTTCGACGGCACGGAGACCGAGCACTGCCGCAACAGCAAGATCAACCTACTGGAGGGAGTGCTCGACCATGTCCGACGCACCTGACTGCCTGGCCGACCGGATCCGGGCCGTGCGCACCGAGCTCGCTCCCCTGCTGGAGGAGGCGAGGCTGGCGCGGCTCGCCCGTTCCGAAGTGCCAGGCGCCGACGGCGGGGCCGTCTGCGCCTGGAACCACTTCGAGAACATCCCGACGTTCTTCAACTGGAACAACCGGCCGCGCTAGGGCGCCGGCGGCTCAGGAAGTCAGCGTCGGGAGTTCCAGTCCTTGCCGTCGTCCTCGTCATCGTCGTCGACTGCGTAATTCGCGTACGGGTCGTACGGATCGCGCTCGTCGTCGTCGTGATCCTCGGCAACAGTACTGCCGCTGCCGCTGCTGAGCTCGCTCCCGGCAAGCTCGCGCTGCAAGGCGGCGAGGTCGGTGTTCGGGGAGTGGTACTTCAACTCCCGGGCCACCTTAGTCTGCTTGGCCTTAGCTCGGCCGCGCCCCATGGCCGACCCCCTCGCACATGAATGACGGGGCTACCCGAAGGCGGGCCCCGATGACGTCAGACATCTCTCGTGGGTCATACGGTACATGGGAGGAGGGCACTTCGGCATCTCGGGTTGCCGGGTGTCTGACAGCACATCGGAACCTGTCCGTTTTATGACTGGTAAGGAGTATATCCCTTCCCAGTAATGACGGCTTCACGACCGGCAAAGCTCCGCCCACGCCGTTTGTGCAGCGTGGGCGGAGCTTTGCGCGGCTAACGGCTAGACCCGGATGGTGCGCAGGCGGCCGACCTCGGCCATGCGCTGCTCGGCCAGCCGGTCCGCCGCCGCGGCCGGGGAGATGCCCTCGGTGTCGGCGAGTTCCAGGATCCGCTTCGTCGTGTCGTAGATCTTGGTGGCGCGCAGCTTCGCCCGCTCGAAGTTGAAGCCGTCGATCTCGTCCGCGACCTGGATCACGCCGCCGGAGTTGACCAGGTAGTCGGGCGCGTACAGGATGCCGCGGTCGACCAGCAGCTTCTCGATGCCGGGGTGGGCGAGCTGGTTGTTGGCCGCACCCGCCACGATCTGCGCCTTCAGCGCCGGGACGGTGTCGTCGTTGAGCGCGCCACCCAGCGCGCACGGCGCGTAGACGTCGATGTCGCTCGCGACCAGCGCGGTGGCGTCGGCCACCATGGTGACCTGCGGGTAGGTGGCCTTCGCCCACTCCAGCGCCTTCGGGCTGACGTCGGTGGCCACGACCTCGGCGCCGTCCTCGATCAGGTGGGCGGTGAGGTACTTGCCGACCTTGCCCAGGCCCGCCACGCCGACCCGCTTGCCCTTGAGCGACGGGGTGCCCCAGCGGTGCTCGGCCGCGGCGCGCATGCCCTGGAAGACGCCCCAGGCGGTGAGGATGGAGGAGTCGCCGGCGCCGCCGTACTCGACGCTGCGGCCGGTGACGAAGCTGGTCTCCCGGGCCACCACGTCCATGTCCTGGACGTAGGTGCCGACGTCGCACGCGGTGTAGTAGCGGCCGCCCAGCGACTGCACGAACCGGCCGTACGCGCGCAGCAGCTGCTCGGACTTGATCTGCTCAGGGTCGCCCCAGATGACGGCCTTGCCGCCGCCGAGGTCGAGCCCGGCGAGGGCGTTCTTGTACGCCATGCCGCGGGAGAGGTCGAGCACGTCGTGCAGGGCCTCCTCCTCCGTGGCGTAGGGGTAGAAGCGCGTGCCGCCCAGGGCGGGCCCGAGCGCCGTCGAGTAGATGCCGATGATGGCCTTCAGGCCGCTGGCCCGGTCCTGGCAGAACACGACCTGTTCGTGACTGCCGTCGGTGAATACGCCCACTGCTGGCTCCAAGGTGACTTCGATGGCCCTTGTGAGGCCGGATCCGTCTCGGTCTTTCCGAGGGGTCGGTAGACGCCGCGGTAGCGACGCTCCCGCTGACAGCCTAATCGTGGGAGGATCGCGAGGTGCCGTCACAGTTCGCCGCGTACCTGAGGGTCTACGAGCCGCTCACCGCGTTCGCGCCGGAACGTGAACGATTCTGGCGCCGCTACGTGGACGAGGGGCGCGCTGTCGGCGTGTCCGACGGCCCCGGCCGCCAGCGGGCGACGGTCCTGGAGGCGCTGGGCGCGGGCTGGTCGCGCCTGCCCGACCTGCCCGATGAGGCGTACGTCATGCAGGGCCTGACCGGCCAGGCCGAGGTGCCCCTGGTCTGCCCGTGGAACCTGCGGGTCCGGGTGGCCGAGGCGGCGCTGCAGGCCCGCGACGGGGTGCCGCAGGTGCTGGCCGACGCCTTCGTCCCGCCGGTGCTCGTCGACCTGGCGCAGACCGTGGTCGGGCAGATCCGGGCCGAGGACCGCATGCACGAGCAGGTGGCCACCTGGGGCGTGCCGCTGCGCTGGTTCGTGCTGGTCTCACCGGCCGAGCGGGACCTGGTGCTGGAGCCGGGCCGCCGGGTGCTGCGCTACCGCACCGAGATCGGCAAGGCCCGTCAGCGGGCGCACAAGGGGCTGCGCGTGCTGCGCCGCACGCTGGGCGACGTGCCCATCACCGAGTCGCTGCGCGAGACGGCGCGCTGGCTGGAGTCGTTCCACCCCGGGTCGGTGATCGAGCTGGACTACGGCGGCCTGACCGGGCTGCTGTCCGACGACGCGCTGCGCGACGACGACTCGGTCGAGCTGGTCGCCACGGGGCTGGCCGGCCTGGAGCGGGAGGACGGCGACGCCGCCACGGCGGCGTACGAGCAGCTCGTGCAGCGGTGGCGGGCGATCCAGTTGCTGGAGCGGAGCAACTGACAGGCGGTAGCGTACGGGTCACCCTGTGGTGATCGAAAGCTATGAAATTCCTGTCTTCATCCCCTAAAAGCAGACATGTCGTTCATTCATCATCCGTCCATCCACGGACCTTCACCCGTTCGGCCCATGTCGGACATCGGGGACTAGCCGGACTATGGGTAGCGCGTTGGCCGGCGGGACCCCGGCCTTCGTCTATAGGTACTTGTGGAGGAGTGACCGCATGGCGTCGCGTACGCACGAACCAGAACCCCTGCTCACCCCGGCAGAGGTTGCGTCGATGTTCCGCGTCGACCCGAAGACCGTCACCCGGTGGGCCAAGGCGGGCAAGCTCAGCGCTATTCGTACGCTGGGCGGCCACCGCCGCTACCGTGAGTCGGAGGTGCGTGCTCTGCTCCAGGGTCAGATCCCGCACCAGCGTCAGGGCGACTGAAATCCAGACAACTGAACATACGAAGAAGGGCGCTCTCCCCCAGAGCGCCCTTCTTGCTGTTCAGGGCCGGTCAGACCAGGGCACCGTCGCGCAGCGTCACGACCCGGTCGGCCATGTCCATCAGCGCCGCGTCGTGCGTGGCGACCAGCGCCGTCATGCCGCGGGCGTGCACCAGCGCGCGGAGCAGGTCCATGATCTGACGGCCGGTCTCCGAGTCGAGCTGGCCGGTGGGCTCGTCCGCGATCAGCAGCTGCGGGTCGTTGGCCAGCGCGCGGGCCACCGCGACGCGCTGCTGCTGGCCGCCGGACAGCTCGTACGGCCGCTGGTTGGCGTGTGCGCCGACGCCGACCAGCTCCAGCAGCACCGCCACCCGCTGCTCCCGCTCGGCCGGGGGCACCTTGGCCAGCCGCAGCGGCACGCCCACGTTCTCGGCCGCGGACAGGATCGGCACCAGCCCGAACGACTGGAACACGAAGCCGACCACGTCCCGGCGCAGCGCCACCAGCTGCGACTCGCCTGCCGAGGTGACCTCCTGCCCGGCGATGAAGACCTTGCCCGAGGTGGGCCGGTCCAGCCCGCCGATGATGTTGAGCAGGGTCGTCTTGCCGGCGCCGGAGCGGCCGCGTACGGCCACCAGCTCCCCGCGGCCCGCCGTGAAGGACACGTCGCGCACCGCGTGCACGACCTTGCCCGCCCGGCCGAAGTCGCGGCACACGTTCTCGACCCTGACCAGCTCCTCAGCCACGGCGCACCTCCACACGGTCGGACTCCAGGTTGAGCTTCACCCGGTCCTTGAGCTCCAGTTCCTCCACGAACGCGGCGGGCAGCTGCATCCGCCCGGCCCGGTCCAGCACCGCGTACTCCTCGCTGACCAGCTCGGTGCCGCCGTCGGCGGTGGCCCGCGAGGTCCGCCGCGTCTCGGAGGCCAGCCGGCCGTCGCGGATCGCCACGGTGCGCCGCACCTGGGTGGAGACGTTCGGGTCGTGCGTCACCACGACCACGGTCACGCCCAGCTCGGCGTTGATCGTCTGCAGTGCGGTGAACACGTCGGCCGCGGTCGACTCGTCCAGCTCACCGGTCGGCTCGTCGGCGAACAGCACCTCGGGGTCGTTGGCGACCGCGAGCGCCACCGCGCAGCGCTGCTGCTCGCCGCCGGACATCTGGTCCGGCCGCCGGTCGGCGCAGTACCCCACGCCCACCATGTCCAGCAGCTCCATGGCCCGCGTCCGGGCCGCCCGGCCGGACCGGGTGCCCGCCAGCCTCATCGGGGTCACCACGTTCTCCAGCGCGGTCAGGTACGGCAGCAGGTTGCGGCCGGTCTGCTGCCACACGAAGCCGACCATGTGCCGCCGGTAGGACAGCCGCTTCTTCGCCGACATGGTGAGCAGGTCGTACTCGCCGACCCGGGCGATGCCGGCGGTCGGCACGTCGAGCCCGGAGAGGATGTTCAGCAGGGTCGACTTGCCGGAGCCGGAGGCGCCGACGATGGCCAGCAGCTCGCCCCGGTCCACCACCAGGTCCAGCCCCTGCAGCGCGACGACCTCGACACCCTCGGTCTTGTAGATGCGCACCAGCCCGTCGCAGACCAGGTGCCCGCGCAGCCGGTCCGCGCCGCCCGCCCGGTCCGCGGCCCGCTGCGCGGCGCGTGCCTGCAGCGTGGCGAGGTCCGGCGGGGCGGTGGTCTCGTCAGTAGTCGACATCAGCTCTCTCCCGCGTCGAAGGAACCAAGCCGCAGCACCTCACCGAGGCGCAACCGGCGGTTGAACAGGGTCTCCACCGCAAGCGCGGTCAGCATTCCGATCAGTACCAGCGCCACCGCGGCCCCGGCCACCACCGGGTCGAAGGTCACGCCGACCTCCAGCCCGTCGGTGAACGCGGCCAGCCCGAGCGCCGGGGCGAGCAGCTGCGGCATCACCACGCCCACCACCGCGCCGGTCAGCACCGCCACGGTCACCACCGGCATCAGCTCCACCAGCAGCAGGCGCCGGCCCTGGCCCCGGGTCAGGCCCATGGTCCGCAGCCGGGACAGCACGGTGCCGCGGCCGCGCGCGCCGGAGACGACCGCGAAGCCGATCGCCAGCAGGGCCAGCAGCACGCCGGTGCCGGCGCCGATGCCGTACGCGAAGGTGATCAGCGCGTTGACGCTGGTCCGGTCGAGCTCGGCGCGGGCCTGGTCCCAGGTGGTCACGGTGGTGACCGGCTCGTACGCGCGCGCGTCGTAGCCGGCGCTGGCCCAGCGCTGCTGCCCGGCGTCGCCGGCCGCCCGCAGCGCCGCCGGGTCGGGGTCGCCGGCCAGCAGGAAGCCGTTGGGCAGCAGCGCCTGCCGGGCGTTGTCCGGGATGGCCTGCAGGGGCAGCACGACGAAGTTCGTGGTGCCGTTGGCGATCGGCGGGAAGCCGTCGACCACCCCGGCCACCGTGAACTCGTAGAACCGGCCGCGCAGCGTCACCATGCCGGCCTCGCCGCCGAGCTGCCGGGCCGCTTCGGGCGACACCAGGGCCGGGATCATCGAGCCCTGCGTGGCGCCGGTGAACGCGGCGGGCGGGGTGTAGGCGACGCCGGACCGCTCCAGCACCCGCGCGTACGACGGCCCGTCGAGCACCAGCGCGTAGACCGTGCCCCGCCGCTGCTCGCCGATCATGATGTCGCCGGCGGACTCGAGCGCGTAGGGCGCCACCGCGGTGACCCCCGGCACCGCGGCCAGCTCGGCCGCGGTCCGGTCGTCGAAGTAGTAGCCGTCGACCTTGACGTCGGCCGCCATGCGCAGGTCGGTGGCGCGGTCGCGGCCGGCGTCGATGGTGGCCGCGACCGCGACGCTGAACACCGCGGTGCTGACCGCGACGACCAGCACCGCCACCGGGCCGATCACGGCGCCCGCGGTGCGTCCCGCGCGGGACAGGCCCAGGAAGCCGACCGCGCCCCGGCCGCGTGCCGCCAGCCGGCCGAGCCGGCCGACGACGGGCGGGACCACCCGCACCATCGCCACCGCCGCACCGGCGGCCAGCAGCGCGGGCACCGCCGCCAGGTAGACGTCGACCTCGCCGGTCTCGCTGAGGCCGCGCTTGCGCAGCAGCCACACGCCCAGCCCGGCCAGCACCAGCAGGCTCAGCTCCGCCGTGCGCCGCTTCGCGCCCACCCGGGCCGAGGCGACGTCCGCGCGCTCGCCCGAGAACGAGGGATCGCGGGCGATGCGCATGGTCATCACCGGGACGGCGAGCACGGCCAGCGCGGTGAAGGCGACCAGGATCGGCCAGGTGAGCGCGGGCCGGCCCGGCAGGGCCACGCCGAGCAGGCCGCCCGCCACCGCGGCCGGGATCACCAGCAGCGATTCCAGCAGGGTGTACGTGCCGATGGTGAGGATCGCGCCGCCGCGGGCCCGTAGCAGGGCGAACTCGCCCCGCCGCCGGGTCACCAGCACCCGCGCGGCCAGCAGCACCAGCCCGGCCAGCGTGCACAGCGCGCCGAGCTGCACCACGGCGAGCAGCGCCTGCGCGGCGCGGGCCCGGGCGGCGAACCGGGCCAGCGCCCCATCCAGGCCGGTCACCAGCGTGGTCTCCAGGCCCTGCCGGCGCGCGACGCTGGTCGCCTCGACGACGTCGGGCAGCACGCCCAGGTCGAGCGTGGCCGCGTCGATCCGGTAGCGCCACTCGTAGACGACCTGGGCCAGCCTCGCCACCCGGGCCAGCCCGGCCTCGTCGGTGAAGACCACCGCGCGGTACGGGTCGCCGTCGTCGTTCGGCAGGTACGCGCGCAGCCCGGTCGGCACCGGCTCCCAGAAGGTGTCGGCCTCGTCGTGCGGCTCGACGATGCCGACGACCTCCATCGTCACCTGGTCCTGGAAGCGGAACGTGCTGCCGATCCGCTGCTCCAGCTTCTCGGCGTTCCACTTGGTGAGCACGACCTCCAGCGCGCCCGCGCTGCCCGGCGCGGTCTTCGGGAACCGGCCCTCGACCAGGTCGACCTGCTCCTCGAACCCGCTGCCGGTGCGCACGCTGAACAGCGGCGGGGTGCGCTCCGGCAGCCCTGTCCCGCGGACCGGCGACTGCTCCGGCACCGTGGACGCGGCCCACCAGGAGCGCTCGACGCGCTCGCGCAGCGCCGGGTAGAAGACCGTCTTCTGGTCCTCCAGCCGGCGGCCGGGGGTCCACGTGGCGTCCTCCGGCTTCGGCCCGCGGTAGGTGAGGTCGCGAGAGGTGTAACTGAGCTGGGAGATCTCGTTGCGCAGACCCTCGTCGGTCAGCTTGTTGGCGATCCGGGGCGCGCCCACCACGAGCGTCCCGGCCGCCAGCGTCAGCACGCCGAGCAGCGCCAGCGGCCCGGCTCCGGCGCGTACCCGGGCGATCCATCCCTTCACCGGTCAGCTCCGATCCGCAGCTGGGCCGCGGCCAGCCGCTGCCGCATCGTGGTCGCCACGAGCCCGGCCATCACCAGGGTGAGGGCGAGCAGGACGGCGGCCGTGCCGAGCACAGGCAGCCAGTCCGTCGTGGTGAGGGCGGGCGGCACCGGCCGGCTCGCACTCGGGGTGAGAATCACCAGCGGGCCCGTCGTCCGTGCGACGAGCAGGCCCACCAGCAGTCCGACGGCCACGCCCAGGCCGGCCAGGAACGCCTGCTCGATCATGAGGGCGCGGGCCAGCAGGCGTGGTGGGGCGCCGAGCGTGTTCAGCACGGCCAGCTCGGCCACCCGCCGCCGGGCGGTGGCCCGCACGTCGACGGCGACGCCGACCAGCGCGAGCGCGATCGCGCCCAGCGCGGCGATGAACAGCGCGATGCGCGCGCCCGCCCCGAACGGGTCGTCCGCGGCGTGTACGGCCAGCGCCGTCCGGTCGACGGTGAGCAGGTTGGGCAGCGGGCCCGCGGCGGCGGCGGCCTCGGCGTGCCGGGCCGGGTCGGTGTGCAGCCACCACTCGGCGATGATCGGGACGCGCCAGCCCTTCTGCTGGAGATGGGTCGCCAGCGACGGCATGTCCACCAGCAGCGCGGCCGGGGACAGCTCGCCGGGCAGCGCGGTCGCCTCGCCGGTGACGTGCACCGACACCGGCAGGCCCCACAGCGGGATGTCCAGCTTGCCGCCGACCTCGGTGTGCAGCGCCGCGAGCGCCTCCGGCGTGGCCACGACGGGCACCGTGACGGGCTCGCTGTCGGGACGCAGCGTGAAGGCGTACCGCGGGACGTTCGCGCCGCCGAGGGCGAGCAGTTCGAGCCGGGCGGTGTCCCCCGACACCGACATCGTCGGCTCGCCGATGGCGGCCGCGCCCATCCCCCAGCGCCCGCTGGGCAGGGTCAGGTCCAGCCGGTGGGCGGCACCCGCCGCGTCGACGGTCGCGAGCCCGCTGACCTCCCACGCGATCGGCAGGCCGAACGGCATGTCCGGGCCGTCCACCGCGAAGCCGGTCAGCCGCGGTCCGGGCGCGCCCGGCACCGGCACGTCGAAGGCGTACCCGTCGACGTCGCCGCCGTCGGACAGCGGCACCTGGTAGACGGCGCCGTGCACGTCGGTGAACAGGGCCGAGGTGGCCTCCCGCGGCCGGGCGATGAAGTCCTCGCCGTTCGCGGTGATGCGGACGGAGCCGCGCAGCCTCTTCACGTCCGGCGGCAGCGCCACGCCCGGAGCCTGCCTGGTCTCGGCGGACATGCTCGCGGTCAGCGCGTGCGCGTCGCCGAGGTCGGCGCGCAGCCGCAGCACGTCGCCCGCGGCCGCGGCGTCGAGGGCGAGCAGCGACACCGGGGTCTCGTTCTCGCCCGCGGTCAGCGTGGTCCGCCAGGCGGGCAGGCTGCCGACGATGCCGGGCAGCGCGCCGATCTGCTCGACGCGCTGGCGCGGCGCGGCCCACGACGTCTCGGCCAGGCGCAGGTCCGCCCCGGCGGTGTGGTCGGCCTGGTCGAGCTGCGACTGCCGGGCCGTCGCGGCCAGGGTCCAGGCCAGCGTGCTCACCGCGACGCTCAGCGCCAGCAGCAGCACCGGCCCGGCGTGCGGGCGGCGGCCGGCCTGCCAGACGCCGAGCTGGGTGGCGAACCAGTTGCGGCGGTCGACCTGCCGCTCCAGCAGCCGGGTCAGCGGCGGGAGCAGGCGCAGCGCGACCACCGCGCCGGCCAGCACACCCAGCGGGCCCGCGGCGGCCAGCATCGGGTCGATGCCGAGCTGCCCGGCCACGCCGGACAGCGGCGAGTCGTACTGCCGCAGCTGGAACCAGGCCAGCACGGCGAAGCCGATCAGGGCCAGGTCCAGGCCGGTGCGCTGGGCCGCGGCGACCCGGCCGGGCCGGGACCGGGCGGCGAGGTCGGCGACGTAGGTGCCGCCCCCGCGCAGCGCCGGCAGCAGCATCGCCAGTACGCAGCCGAGCCCGGCCGCCGCGGCGACGCCGACGGTGAGCGGGGTGACCCCGCCCTCCAGGCGTACGCCGATCCCGGCCAGGCCGGGGACCCGCTCGGCGAGCTGGAGCAGCGGCGCGACCAGGAACGGCGCGAGCACCGCGCCGGGCGCGGCGATCAGCAGCGCCTCGCGCGAGGCCAGGCCGGCGAGCTGACCGCGGGACGCGCCGCGGGCGCGCAGCAGCGCGGTCTCCGCGCGGCGGCCCTCGGTCAGCAGCGCGGCGAGCAGGATCAGGGCGTACCCGCCGAGGATCGAGATGAGCAGCAGCGGGGTGAGCAGGTCCGAGCGGCCCACGAGGCTGGCCTGCTGGATCCGGTCGACCAGGCGCTCCAGGTGGGTCGAGGCCTGGCCGCCGTCGCCGTAGCCCAGCTCCTTGGGGACCCCGGGCAGGGTCTCGACGGCGCGGCGCGCGGCGACGAGCTCGGACAGCTCGGCGCGCGACAGGTCCGGCGTCACCACCCAGGCGCTGTTGCCGAGGTAGGACCAGTCGCCGAAGAAGTCCTCCCGGGTCAGCACCAGCGGCCCGTACGTGTTGCGGCCCGGCTCGACGCCCTCGGCCAGCTCGGGCACGAGCAGCCAGTAGGGGTCGTCGGTGGACAGCGCCGCGAACACGCCGCTGACCGTGACCTCCTGGACCTTCTTGGTGATGCCGTTGGTCATCGAGACCCGCGAGCCGACCTTCAGGCCGAGCGCGTGCGCGGCGGCCTCGCCGACGACCGTCTGCGGCGACGCCGCGCCGGGGGTCGGCCAGGCGCCCTCGACCAGCCGGGCGTGCTGGGAGAGCTCCTCCAGGAACATGACCCGGGCGTAGACGACGCCGTAGGAGTCGGCCACCGCGTCGCCGGTGTCGCCGGTGAAGCGCAGCCCGCTGGCGTAGCCCGCCGCGGACACCGCGACCCGGGTGTCGCCGAACCGCTGCGCGAACGACGCGCGCAGCTTGGCGTCGGTGGCGGCCCACGTCTCGCCGGAGAAGGACTTGCTGACGTCCTCGCCGCTGGTGGACCAGCCGCTGCCGCCGGTGCGGGAGGGCAGGCGCACCTGAATCGCGCGCTCTTCCGGGGGCGCCGCGGCGACCGCCGCCCGTCCCCCGGCCTCGATCACCGCGCCGCTGTAGCTTGCCAGCCCCACCAGCAGCGTCGTCGAGATGAGCGCTGCCGCTGCCGCGGCTGTCAACAGGCCCTTCGCGCTGTAGGCCCGCCGACGTCCCAGCATGACGCCTCCCCAGGATCCGATCACCAACCTCTGTAGGAGCCGGAAGCAGCCTTTACCGGTTCACAGCGCCTGTCCGCTGTTACCGGACTGTTATGGCTGGTGAGGCACTATGCCCCTTTCACCCCGGTGGCCGTACCCCCGCGGTGAGCTGGGCGAAGGCGGACCGGCGCTGGGTCGCGAGATCGGCGGTCTGCCCCGCGGCCCAGGACCACAGCGCGCTGTCCCACGCCGCCTGCGCCGCCCCGGCCACCAGCAGCGGGTACGGGTGGGTGTCGGGCACCCCGCACCGGCCGGCGACGAACACGCTCACCAGGCGGCGCAGCTCCTCGCTGATGACGAGGTACTGGCTCAGCAGGCTGGGCTGCTCGCTGAGCAGGCCGATGCGGGCGCGGATCTGGGCGAGCTGCGCCTGGTCGGTGATGTCGGCGCCGTCGAGCACCGTGCGCACCGACTCCAGCGGCGGCTCGTCGGCGGGCCGGGCCTCCAGCGCGCCGCGCAGCACGCTGACCCGCTCGTGACCCACGTCGCCGAACAGCGCGTGCTGCTTGGACGAGTAGTAGCGGAAGAAGGTGCGCACCGAGACGCCGGCCTCGGCGGCGATCTCCTCGACCGTGGTCTGCTCGTAGCCCCGGCGCGCGAACAGCGCGAGCGCCGCCTCCTCCAGCGCCGCCCGGGTGTGCTGCTTGTGCTGTTCCCGCCGGTTGATCACCCGTCCGGTCATTCACTCATCTTGTCCGGGCGTGCCGGGAGCGTCAAAGTGCAGGTCAAGGCCCGGCATCGGTCGATATAGCAGCATTCAAGTTCTATGCCCCGTTACCGTCGGACCATGGTTGCCCATCGGTTGGTGCGGAACCTGGCCGGCGCCGTCGCGGTGCTGGCCGCGCTGCTCATAGTGGTCTTCGGGCTGCCCGCGCTGAACCGCGCGGTGCCGACCGACCGGTCGCTGGCGGGGCGGCACTACGACGTCGGCGCGGGCGTCAGCGTGGCACCGCCACCGGGCGCCCGGGTCGACGCCAGCAAGACCCGCCCCGGCGCGGACCGGGCGACGGTGATGTTCCTGGTCGGCGACGTGCGCTACCTCATCGTGGTGCAGCCGTTCGCCGGGCGGATCGGCGACGCGGCCGAGAAGCTGCGCACGAAGATCAAGGCGACGCAGGGCTACCAGGTCACCGGCGACGAGGGCCGGGTGAGCACCGCGGGCGGCCTGTCCGGCGTGGCCGGCGGCTACACCGCGCCGGGCCGCAGCGGCCGGTACGCCGTGTTCCTCGCCGGCCCGCACTCCATCGAGGTGACCGTCAGCGGCGCCCAGCTCGAACTGCAACGCGAGCTGGCGGGCATCGACGACTCGATCAGCTCCATCACGTACGGCGGTGGCGAGTGACGGTCGCGGGCCAGACCAAGGGCCGGCGCTGGCGGTTCTCCGTGCGCCCGACGCCGCGGGCGGCGCGCGCGCTGAAGTCGCTCCAGCTGCCCGCGTTCTGGCTGCTCGGGCTGATCCTGCTGGCCGGCATGGCGCGCCTGCTGGAGATCCTGCGTGCCGACCTGGCCCGCTTCCCCGTCGCCACCACCGCCGCGATCGTCCTGTTCGCGCTGTACGCCGTGCCGTTCTGGCTCTTCATCGCCTCCATGGACTTCCTGGAACGGGAGCCGCCCCTGCTCATGGCGACCGCGTTCGCCTGGGGCGGCGCGGTCGCCACCACCGCCGCCATCCCCGGCACCCAGGCGCTGCACGACCTGGTCGCCAAGCTCATCTCCCCGGCCTTCGCCGCCACCTGGGGCTCGGCCATCGCCGGGCCCACCGTCGAGGAGCTGCTCAAGGCGCTCGGCGTGGTGATGATCGTGCTGGTCGCCCGCAAGCAGATCAACAGCGTGCTCGACGGCATGGTGTACGGCGCCCTGATCGGGCTCGGCTACCAGGTGGTCGAGAACATCGTGTTCGCGGTGAACGCGGTGGCCCTGCGCGGCCAGGGCGACGGCGTCGGGCCCGTGGTGGCCACCTTCTTCCTGCGCGGCTTCCTGGCCGGCCTGTGGAGCCACACGCTGTTCACCGCGCTGGCCGGGGCGGGCATCGCCTGGTTCGTGGTGCGCACCGACAAGCCGCTGTGGTGGCGGCTCGGCGGGCTCGGCCTCGGCCTCGGCCTGGCCTGGCTCACCCACTTCGTGTGGAACTCGCCCCTGTTCGCCGACGGGCTCGGCTCCGGCGCCGCCGGGGTGCTGCTCGGCATGCTCGGCAAGGGCCTGCCCGCGCTGGCCATGGTGCTCGCCCTGCTCTGGGTCGCCCGTCACCGCGAGGCCCACTACTACGTGGCGCAGCTCGCCCGGCTGCGCGACCCGCGCATCGCCACCCCCGGCGAGCTGCAGATCATGGGCCACGGCCACCTGCGGGCCGACGCCCGCCGCTACGGCCGGGCCCGCTGCGGCCGGGCCGGGGAGCGGGCGGTGCGCGGGCTGCAGACCGCGCAGGCCCGGCTGGCCGTGGAGCTGAGCCGGGTGGAGCGCATCTTCCCCGGCGACGAGCTGCTGGTGCACTGCCGGGACGAGGTGCTGGCGCAGCGGCAGCGGCTCGTCGACCTCGGCCACCCGGAGGCGATCGTCTCGCCGATGCGCCCGGCCGTGCCGCGGGTGGTGGTGCTGGGGATCCTGTTCGCGATCGGTCTGTTCCTGCTCATCTGGCAGGCCATCCGCACCATGAACGCGGCCTGACCCGGCGGGCTCCCAGGGCCGGGCGGGTTCGGGGGCGGGTTGAGTCCGGCCGGGTTGGGTCCGGCCGGGTGGAGTCCGGGCGGGTTGGGTCCGGGCATGATCGCTGTTTCCGGTCAGGATGTGGACTCTCAGTGCAGGTTCTGACCGGAAGCAGCGATCTTCCCGGCGCGCCGGGCGGGGCCGGGCGGGGCCGGGCGGGTGGGTGGTGGGTGGGAACGGCGAAGGGCCGCTACGCCGGGTCGGCGGGGGCGGCCCTTCGGCGCGGGTCTTCAGTTGGGGGCGTGGCCGCCGTCGCCGTCGACCGTGATCTCGGGGGTGCCGTCCTGGTCGAGGTCGACCAGGGTGATGTCGACCTCGCCGTCACCGTCGGTGTCGAACTGGAACAGGTCGGCCTTGCCGTCGCCGTCGGTGTCCGCCACCCAGACGTCTGCCTTGCCGTCCTGGTTGGTGTCACCCGTGATCAGGTCGCGGCGGTCGTCGCCGCGGGTCTCCACCGTGTCGCTCATGCGTACTCCTTCTCGGGGGACTTACAGGGCACCACGTTAGTGGCGGATGTCCGCACCGGCCGTCGAGAGTGCCTTGATCACCTCGGCGGACTCGGAGTAGCCGATCACCAGCACCCCGTCCGGCTTGGTGGGGACGATGTCGCCGGCGATCTTCGCCAGCTCGGCCGGGTCCTTCACGCTGCCGTCGTCGGTGATCTGGTAGATGTGCGTCTGCACGTCGATCTCGCTCAGACCCGCCTTGACCAGCTCTTTGACGACGTCCTTGGCGAGGTTGGTGCCGTAGTTGCCGCTGTGCGCGATGATCGCGACCTTGCGGTCGCCGTCGCGGAGGATCACGTCGGCGATCGCCCGCGCCTGCAGGATGTCGGACGGGGCGGTACGGAAGTAGAGGCCCTTGTCGTCCACCGTGGTGAGGCTCGCCGAGGTGTTGCACGGCGAGAACATGATCATGCCGTTCTTGACGGCCTCCGGGAGCGAGCCCAGGGCCACGCCGGACGCGCCGGGGCCGATCAGGATGTGCACGCCCGCGGCGGCGTGCTGGGCGATCGTGGCCTTGGCGACGTTGGGGTCGGTGCCGTCGTTGCCGTCGACCCACTCGACCTTCTTGCCGAGCACGCCACCGACCGCGTTGATCTCCGTGACGGCCAGCTTCGCGGCGGCGGCCATCGGCGGCGTGGTGTACGACAGGGCGCCCGTCTGCGGCAGCAGCCCGCCGAACTTCAGCGGCGTGTCCGACTTGCCGCCCTTGACCGGGCGCGGCGGCTTCTTGCCGCTGGCGGCATGCTCGTCGCCGGTGCCCAGGAACTCGGTCTTGCCGTTGTCGAGCTGGTTCGACGAGCTGAAGTGAACGGTGCCGTAGGTGGTCGTCGACGGCTCCCCGGCCTCGGTGAAGCCGTGCCGCACGGTGATGCCGCGGTACGCGATCGACTTGCCGTCCTGGGCGAGGGCGACGCAGGACTCGAACGTCCGGCAGACGATCTCACCCGAGGTCACGCCGTTGACGTACTGCGCGATCTTCGTCGGCTCGGTGGTGCCGGCCTGCTGGGCCGCGAGCGCGCTGATCATCATCGCGTCGTAGGTCTCCGCGGCGAACAGGTAGTCCTTCAGCCCCGGCCAGACGGCGTTGAGCCGGCTGGTGAAGGACTGGTTCAGCTCGGTGAGCGGAAGCGTGCCCTTCATCCCGTCGAGCAGTCCGGTCTGCTCCTTGAACAGGGCGCCGAACTCGTTCGCCATGTTGCCGTCGGTGCCGTAGAGGTAGGCCCCCTGGTAGTTCGAGGAATCCTGGTCCTCCGGCGTCGAGCCGCACGCGGACAGCGTGAACAGCGATACGCAGGCAGCGGCTAGTACAGCTCGCGAGATACGCATGAGGGTGCCTCCATGGCGATGGTCCAACGGGCACCTTAGCGTTGTTCCCCGGATTGGGGGAGGGGCCATTACGTCCGATGGGTGTCGAGTGCTCCGGTACGGTTGCCCGCGCCCGATAGGCTCCCGGAGTGACCGTCGATCCAGACCACTCCTTCGAGGACGCCGCTCTCGTACTTGACCAGGCCTTGGCCGGTGACGGCTCGGCTGTAGCCGGCACCCTCGACAAGGTGGTGAAGCGCGACGGCCGGACCGGGGCCTACAACGTCGCCTGGTGCCTGGCCGGCGAGCTCGCGGGTGACGGCGTGCGCGCCGGCGCCTGGGCGCTCGACTTCCCCGGCATCGAGGAGGCGGCGTACGACGCCCGCTGGGTGGCCCGCTTCGTGAGCGCGTACGTCAACCACGACGAGCCGACCGGCGAGGCGCTGATCGGGGCGGCGCTCGCCGATGGCCAGCTCCCCCAGTGCCTGCTCACCCTCGCCGGCTCCACCGTCGCCACCAAGCGCCGCCGCGAGGGCTGAGCTCCCGGTTCGCGGGCTCGATCACTGTCTCGGTGTGCCCGAACCTCGGGTTCGGGCACCGAACAGAGATCTCGCGGACCGGCTCCGGATACGAAAACGCCCCGAGCCGCGGCCTGATGTCTCAGGCGCAGTTCGGGGCAACAAAGCCCGGCGAAGAGCTTTGGTGGCCAGGGGCGGGGTCGAACCGCCGACCTTCCGATTTTCAGTCGGACGCTCGTACCAACTGAGCTACCTGGCCGAAACCACCGGGGTGGTCGTGCATTGGCGGTCCTGACGGGACTTGAACCCGCGACCTCCGCCTTGACAGGGCGGCGAGCACTCCGACTGCTCCACAGGACCTTGCTACTTGCTCTTCCTTGCTACCGGGAGACCTTATCAGGTCTTCCGTCGTGCCCCCAACGGGATTCGAACCCGTGCTACCGCCTTGAAAGGGCGGCGTCCTGGGCCGCTAGACGATGAGGGCGGCCGAACCATCATCCCACAGAGCCGCGATAAAGCTGCAGCTGCCCTGGAATGGTGGCTGTTGCTCCCATCCGGCCCCGCCGGAGGCTCGGAAAGCATATGTGACCAGCACCCGTTCCGCCAAATCGGGGGTCAGTGCGCGTCGGGCAGGCGGATCAGGCGGTACTTCCCGCGCAGGCCGGAGATGATGGTGGGCAGCGCGGCCAGGGTGTTCGCGCGGTCCCCGCCGGCGTCGTGCAGCAGCACCACGCCCCCGGCCCGGGTGTTCTTGACGACCCGGCTCGCGATCGTGGAGGCGGACGGGCGGCGCCAGTCCTGCGGGTCCACGGTCCAGCCGAGCGGGCTCATGCCGAGCTGCCGGGACACCTTGACCGCCGCGGCGGTCCAGGCCCCGCCGGGGTGGCGGAAGTAGCGGATCGGCGCGCCGGGGACGGCGGCGTGGATCGCGTCGTTGGTGCGCTGCATGTTGGCCCGGATCGCGGCCTCGCTGAGGGTCCCGAGCTTGGTCTCGTGGTTCCAGCTGTGGTTGCACAGGGTGTGGCCCTCGGCGACGATCCGCCGCACGAGCTCCGGGTGCCCCTTGGCCTGGGTGCCGACCAGGCAGAAGGTGGCCTTCACACCCCGCGCCTTGAGCGCGTCGAGCACCCGCGGCGTCCAGGTGCCGTGCGGCCCGTCGTCGAAGGTGAGCGCCACGCCGCTGGAGCCGGTGGTGCGCTGGATGGTGAACCCGGCCTTCTCCGGCGTCGGCTTCGCCGTGGGCTTGCGCGTGGGGGCACGGCTGGGCGTGGGGCTGGGCGCCGCCGGCGACGGGCTGGGACTCGGGCTGGGGCTCGGGTCCAGCGACGGCGAGGCGGCGGTCGTCGCGCTCGCGGACGCTTCGGGGGAGGCGGGGTGCCAGGGCGACGCGGTGGGCGAGCCGCCGCAGGCCGCCGCGGACAGGGACAGGGTGAATCCGGTAACCACGGCGGCCAGGCCGTGGACGCGTCGTCGCGCCATCGCCGCTCCCCAGGTCGGTCTCCGCAATGCGAAGGGACCTCAGGGTGCCACAGCGGACGCCCCTGGCGGTATCGGGCATCGGTCGACTTGCGGACAGCTCGCCGACTGCCCCGCGGCGGGCTGAGACGAAGCTCACCCGTGGCGCAGCGTCAGGCGAAGTCGCCGAGGGCGGGCACGGCGACCCCGGTCACCCCGGCCAGCCACGGGGCGAAGTCGTCCGGGCGCTCGTCCAGCCAGCCGAGCAGGTCGGCCGGGTGGACCCAGCGCAGCGCCGCGACCTCGGCCGGGTCGGGCCGCGGGAGCTCCGCGGCGGGGCCCAGGATGCCGAGCAGCACGTGGTCGTACTCGTCCTCGACGCGGCCGGTGGCCGGGTCCTCGGCGCGGTAGGCGTACACCCCGATCTCGGTGAGCTCGACGCCCCGCACGCCGATCTCCTCGGCCAGCCGCCGGGATGCGGCGGTGACCAGGTCCTCGCCGGGGCCGGGGTGCCCGCAGGCGGCGTTGGCCCAGCGCAGCGCGAACCGGGTCTTCACCGCGGCGCGCTGCTGCAGCAGCAGCCGGCCGGAGCCGTCCAGCAGGTGTACGGAGAAGGCCCGGTGCCGCAGCCCGGGTGCGCTGTGCGCGTGGGCGACGGTGGCCTTGCCGCAGGGCAGGCCCGCCGCGTCCACCAGCTCGACCAGATCCTCTTCGCGAGACCTCATGCGCGTGCTCCGACCACTCGACGTGCCGCCGCCCGGCCCGAGATCAGCACCATGGGTACGCCGACGCCGGGACGGGTGCCGGACCCTGTGAAGACCACGTTACTCAGGGTTGGATGCAGGTTACCCGGCCGCAGCGGGCCGCTCTGCCGCAGCGTGTGCGCGCTGGCGAACGGCGTGCCGAAGGCCATGCCCTGCCGCGCCCAGTCGTCGGGAGTCACCACATAGGACAGGGCGAGGTCGGCCCCGAGGTCGAGGTAGCCGCGCGCCTCCAGGGTCGCCATCAGCTCGCCGGCGTACCGGCGCCCGACCGGGCCGTCCCAGCGCACGGGTGCGGTCCGCAGGTTCGGCACCGGGGCGACCACCTGGTACGTCTGGCGGCCGGTGGGCGCGGCGGTGGGGTCGGTCCGGCTCGGGTTGGTGACCAGGATCGACGGGTCGCTCATCAGTTCCCCGCGGTTGACCACCTCGTCGAAGGTCTGCCGCCAGGACCGGCCGAAGTGCAGGTTGTGGTGGGCGATGCGCTGGTATCCGCCGCGCGTGTCCCGGGTGCCCAGGTGCAGCACCACGCAGGACGGCGACGGGGTGAGCCGCCGCAGCCGGGCCGGGGGCATGCCGGGCAGCAGGCTGTATGCCGCGGGCAGGTCGGGGTTGAGCACCACGGTGTCGGCGGTGAGCCGCTCGCCGTCGGCGGTGTGCACCGCCACCGCCCGGCCCGCGCGGGTCTCCACCGAGGTCACGTCGGTGTGGTAGCGGAAGTTCACGCCGTGCTTCTCCGCCGCCGCGGCCAGCGCCCGGGGCACCGCGCTCATGCCGCCGCGCGGATACCAGACCTCGGCGATGGTGTCCAGGTAGGACGCGGCGGCGTGGTCGCGGCCGGTGAACAGGTTGCGGAAGGAGAACAGCCGCTGGCAGCGCGGGTCGGCGAAGAAGTCGGTGAGCCGCCGCCGGGCGCCCTCGGTGGCCAGGGTGCGCCAGTGGCCGGCCGGGTCGCGCCGCTCGAACTGCTGCAGCCGCCGCGCCCAGCGCTGGAACCGCAGGTAGCCCGCGGCCTCCTTGCCGCCGCACAGCTTCGCGATGGCGGCGACCATGCGGTCGGTGTCGGCGTGCACGTCCAGCGTGGTGCCGTCGGGGAAGTGGGCTCGGTAGGCCGGGTCCAGCCGGATCAGGTCGATCCAGTCGTGCAGGTGCTCGCCCACCGCGGCGAGCGGCTCGGCCAGCAGGTCCGGCGCGGTGATCATCGTCGGGCCGGTGTCGAATCGGTGGCCGTCGAGTTCCAGCACGCCGACCTGGCCGCCGGGGCAGCCGGAACGCTCGATCACGGTCACCTCCCGGCCGGCCCCCGCGAGGTGCAGCGCGCAGGACAGTCCGCCGAGACCCGCTCCGACAATAATCACGTGATTTGTCGGTCCTAATACGGTTCGCACGAAATCATGGTGGCACGTTCGGCGGGACGTTCCAGCCGAATGGACAGCGCGGCGTCCCGTTTGCCCGATATCTGACAACTACACAGAGTGACCAGACCCTTGTTCCCGCAGGTGGAGAAGCAGGAACGAGGGTCTGGCCACGGGATTGGTGCGGCGGCGCGACCGCGACCGGCCGGTGCGATACCGGGCGCGCCCGGCGGCCGGACGCGGTCGCGCCGCGGCGGGTCAGCGCAGGTCGCCGACGATGATGCCGCGGCCGTTGGTGCCGACGTAGACCCGGCCGTACACGCGCGGGTCGCCGGTGATGGCGGCCCCGGTCCAGGCCCACTGGTGGCGGTCGTCGTTCCCCCGCGTCCAGTGCCGCCCGGCGTCGTCGGAGCGGAAGATCCCGCGCACGCCGCGGATCTTCGCGCTGGAGAACACCGCGGGGTACGCCCGCCGCGGCGCCGCCTTGCCGAAGCCCACGTTGTCCGCCTCGTCCACGCCCGCGAGCCGGGCGAACGACGCCCCGCCGTCGGTGGAGCGCCACATGCCGTACGCGCCGCCGGTCCTGCCGCCCGCCAGCCAGATGTCGCCCGTGAGGCCGGGCACCGCCTGGAAGCGCACGTCGCCCTCGGCGGGCAGCCCGGTCGCCGCGGCGGTGAACGCCGCCCCGCCGTCGGTGCTGACGTAGAACGTCCCGGCGGCGAAGGCGTACATGGTGTGCGGGGCGACCCGGTCGGACTCGACCCGCGCCCCGGCCGGCACCCCGGTGCTCGGGGACCAGGTCGCGCCGCCGTCGGCGGAGTGGTGCACCGCCGCGCCGTCGGGCGACCAGACCACGTGCCCGCCGTCGGCGCTGACCGCGACCCGGCCGCCGCCGGAGATCCCGTCCGGCTGGGTGGCCGCGGGGGTCCAGGTGGCGCCGCCGTCGTACGAGATCCCGAAGCGCGTGCCGTTCGTCGGGTTGCCCACCCGCACCACGGTCGAAGGCACCAGCCCGGCGAAGTCGAGGCCGGTGGTGCTGCCGTGGGTGGGGTTGTCGAACATCAGCCCCGGATCGGCGAAGTCGTGGTGCACGAACCCGCCCACGTCGCCCACGGCCGAGATCAGGTGCGCGCCGACCGGCGGGCTGACCAGGTCGAGCACGGCCGTCTCCTCCAGCCCGCGGGCGCGGACGGAGATGTGCACGGTGCCGCCGGTGTCCCAGTCGGTGAGGTTGTCCGTCGCGTAGATCGTCGCGCCGGTGCCGTACAGCAGCCGGCCCGAGTCGAACGGGTCGATCTCCAGGGACTCGGTCATCCAGCCCAGCTTGGGCGCCTCCTCGGGCGGCGCGGGGACGGCGTTCCAGGTGAGCCAGGGCGCGTCGGTGATGTCGAGGTCGTAGCGCTTGACCCGGTTGGGCCAGGCGCCCCAGTCCCAGGAGCGGGTCCAGGTCGCGCCGCCGTCGGTGGTGCGGAAGAAGACCACGTCGGGCCACCAGGCGATCTGCGTGGCGACCATGAGCGTGCCCGGGTGCTGCCGGTCGATGGTGAGGCCGGAGTAGCCCCAGGCGCCGTTCTCGGGCGTGATGTCGGTCCAGGTGTCGGTCGCCGTGTCGAGCTTGCACACCTTGCCCGCGCCGCCGTCGTACGGCCCGCCGGTGTCGCTGGTGGCCAGGTAGAGGAAGCCGCCCTCGTGGTCGAGCACGCCCTTGTGCGGCACGTGCCCGACCGGCGCGCCCGGCACCGCGGCCCAGGTCGCACCGCCGTCGGTGGAGCGGTAGAGCGGGTTGTCCTTGTCCGCCACCCCCACGTAGATCGTCTGCGTGCCCCGGCGCCGGCTGCCCGTACGCGGGTCGAACACCACCCACACCACGCCCTGCAGGTCACTGGAGTAGCCGCTGGTGTCGTTCGGGTCGGCGCGGTAGGTGCCCGGGTTCGGGAACGCGGTGACCTGCGCCCAGCTCGCGCCGTGGTCGGTGCTGCGCCACAGCCCATGCCCGCTCGGCGCGCCCAGGTAGAGCACGCTGTTGCGATGTGGGTCGATGGCGAGCCGCTCGCCCATGCCCCGGCCGGGCATGTTGCCGCCGAGCTTGAACGGCAGCTCGGTGACCTGCCAGCTGCGGCCCCGGTCGCGCGAGCGCAGCACGGCCCCGGGGTTCGGGTCCCAGTCGTTGGTGTACGTGCCCACCGCGGCGTAGACCCGGTCCGGGTCGCGGGCGTCGGTGGCCAGGCTCGCCACGCCCGACCAGCCCCACTTCTCCCAGCCCACCCAGTCCAGCAGCGGGATCCAGCGGCCGGTGGCCGGGTGCAGGCGGTACGCGCCGCCGATGTCGGTGCGTGCGTACACCAGGCCCGGTTCGGACTGGTTGAAGACGATGCCGGGGACGAAGCCGCCGCCGACGATCTCGACGTTGCGCCAGCGGTAGTGCTGCCCGGCCAGGGCGGGCGAGGCGCCCAGCAGCCCGGCTCCGGCTACCGCGCCGACGGCTCCCGCCGCGCCGAGCAGCCCGCGCCGGGTGATCCGTGCGTCGCTCATCTGCGCACTTCCTCTCTGTTCACTGGGTGGGGACGGGCGCGAGGCGCCCCTCCGCGTGGGAGGGACGCCTCGCGTCATCCGGGGGTGATCACAGCGCGGTGCAGGACACCGGCGCCGGGATCGGGTTCGAGGTGTTGTTCCAGGAGGCGTTGAAGCCCGCGGTGGTGCTGGTGGTGGGCGCGAGCGCGCCGTTCCAGCCCTCGTTGACGACCTGCACCGCGGAGCCGGTCTGGGTGCGGATGCCGCCCCACATGTTGCTGATGACCTGGCCCGCGCCGAAGGTGAAGGTGACCCGCCAGCCCGTGGTGGCGGCGGTGCCGGTGCTGGTCACCTTGATCTCACCGCTGAAGCCGCCCGGCCACGAGTTGACGATCCGGTAGGTGGCCGTGCACGCCTTGCCGGCCGGGGAGGACGGGCTGGGCGAGGCCGACGGGGACGCCGACGGCGAGGCGGACGGGGAGGCCGACGCCGACGGCGACGGCGAGGCGGACCGTGACGGGGAGACCGACACCGACGGGCTGGGCGGCGGGCTCGACGGCGTCACGGTGCTGTCGCCGTAGAGGATGCCGCGGCCGTTGGTGCCCAGGTAGACCCGGCCGTACGTACGCGGATCACCGGTGATCGCGTCACCGGCGTTGCCCCACTGGTGCTGGGCGTCGTTGATGCGCACCCAGCTGCCGCCGGCGTCGTTGGAGCGGTACACGCCGCGCACGCCGTCGATGGTGGCCATGGTGTAGACCGCCATGTTGGTGCGCCCCGGCGCCGCCTTGCCGAAGCCGACGCTCACCGCGCTCGCCGACGCGGCGAACTTGGTGAACGAGGCGCCCGAGTCGGTGGAGCGGTAGAGGCCGGTGTCGCTGGCCAGCCAGATCTCGCCCTCGACGCCCGGCATCGCCTTGAAGCCGGAGATGACGCCCAGGCCGGTCGCGGCCGTGGTGAAGCTCTGGCCGCCGTTGGTGCTGACGTAGAACGAGCCGTTGTAGTGCGCGTAGAACTTGTTCGGGTTGACCCGGTCCGACTCGACCTCGGCCGTGGCCGGCACGCCCGATGCCTGGCTGAAGCCGCCGCCGAAGCTGGTGGCGTAGAAGACGCCGTTGGCCTCGGTGCTCCACACCACGCGGGTGCCGTTGGCGTTCAGCGCGACCGTGCCGCCCTGCGCGCCGCTGGGCGAGCTGCCCGACCACCAGTTCGCGCCGCCGTCGGAGGAGACGCCGATGTTGGTCTGGCCGTTGGCCGTCCGCGCGCCCTTGCCGACCCGGACCACGTAGCTCGGGTTCAGCTCGGCGTAGTCGATGCTGTTGGTGCTGCCGAAGTACGGCATGTCGAACATGTCCGGGACGACGTCGAGGTTGGTGTGCCGGAAGCCGCCGATGTCGCCGACGCCGGAGATCAGCGGCGAGGTGCCGGTCGGCGGGCTGATCAGGTCCAGCACCGCGGTCTCCTCCAGGCCCTTGACGAACGGGCTCAGCGCGACCGTGCCGCCGGTGTCCAGCGCGGTGAGGTTGGTGGTGCCGTAGATCGTCGCGCCGGTGCCGAACAGCATCCGGTTGGCGTTGAACGGGTCGATCTCCAGCGCCTCGGTCATCCAGCCCAGCTTGGGCGACTGCTCCGGGGCCGACTTCTGCTCGTTGAAGTCCAGCCACGGCACGCCGGCGATGTTCAGCGTGTAGCGGTTGGTGCGGTTCGGCCAGGCGTAGTCGTAGAACTGCCGCCAGGTCGTGCCGCCGTCGGTGCTGCGCCAGATGAACGTGTCGGGGTACCAGGAGCTGTAGCCGGTGACCATCAGCGTGTTCGGGTTCTGCCTGTCGACGGACAGGCCGGAGTACCCGAACCAGTTGTTGTTGGTGTCCGTCGACGGGACCGGGCTGATCTGGGTCCAGGTGCCGGTGGACAGCTGCATCTTCCACACGTCGCCGTGGCCGCCGTCGTACGGGCCGCCCTTGTCGCTGGTGGTGATGTAGAGGTAGCCGCCGGCGATCTCGCCCTGGTGGGCCAGGAAGCCGGTGGGCTGGCCCGCGACCCGCTCCCAGCTGGTGCCGCCGTTGAGGCTGCGGTACACGGTGTTCTGCAGGTCCGCGACGCCGACGTAGATCGCCTGGGTGGTGCTGCCCGCGGTGCCCGTCGACTTGTCGAAGGCGACCCACACCACGCCCTGGTTGTAGTTCAGGTAGTCGTTGGTGTCGGCCGGATCCTGCACGTAGTTGCCGACGTTCGGGAAGTTGGTGACCTTCGCCCAGGTCACGCCCGAGTCGGTGCTGCGCCACAGGCCGTTGCCGGCCTCGGTGCCGAAGTAGAGGGTGCTGTTGCGGTTCGGGTCGATCGCGAGCCGCTCACCCATGCCGCGGCCGGGCATGTTGCCGCCGACCTTGAACGGCAGCTCGGCGACGGCCCAGGTGGCGCCCTTGTCGGCGGAGCGCAGGATGGCGCCGTTGTTCGGGTCCCAGCTGTTGAGGTACATGCCGACCGCGGCGTACACCTTGTTCGTCTGCACCGGGTCGGTGGCCATGCTCAGCACGCCGTTGTAGCCCCACCTGTCCCAGCCGAACGAGTCGAGCAGCGGGATCCAGCTGCTCGTGGACTGGTTCCAGCGGTACGCGCCGCCGATGTCGGTGCGCGCGTAGATCAGGTTCTGCTCGGTCTGGTTGAAGATGATGCCGGGGACGAAGCCGCCGCCGTCGATGCGGACGTTCTTCCACGTGTACGGCTCGGACGCGGCGGCCGCGGCCGGGGTGCCCCCGGCCAGCTGGGTGACGACCGCGAGCGCGCCGGCCGTCAGGGTGGCGGCGACGGTGCCGGCGAGGGTGCGGGTTCTTCGGGCTCGGGGTTGCATCTGTGGCACTCCAGGGAAGGACGGAGCCGCTGGCGCACAGGAAGCAGGGCGGGCCCGGGCAGTGAGCAACCGCCGCACCGCCCGTGCCGCGTACGGCGACAGAACGTGCGTATGCGTTGCGCGGGACTGCCCTCGGTTGCGCGCACCGGTCCCGTGGAGAGGTTCACACGCCTCTCACAGGCATGTCAATAGTTTGATGTGACAACGAACTAGTGTCCTATGTGACCGGCGCGCGGGGCGCCGCGGGGCGGTCGCGCGATCTGCGATCACATAGGAGACAGTGGTTAGGTGCGGCTTGCGCAGGCGTTGTAGGGTTCGCGCGCAACCCTCAACCCCTCCGGAGCCCGATCATGAGTGAATACACCCCTCAGGTGAACCTGGTCAGCCGGACCGGCGCCGGCGTGGTCGGCGGTGTCGCCGGCGGCCTGTTCCTGGCCCTGGCGCTGCAGGTCACCAGCCACATCAAGCCGTACGCCCAGCTCGTGGGCGAGACCGACGCCTCCACGGCGTGGGTGATGGTGCTCGTCGTCGCCGGTGCGGCCGGCGGCCTGTTCGGCGCCTTCGTCGGCAAGTTCATCCGCGGCCAGATCGTCCCCGCGGTCGGCGTCGGCCTGGTCTGGGGCATGGTCACCTGGGCCGTGCTGGCGATGCTCATCCTGCCGCTGTTCGGCGACGGCGGGGTGTTCGGCATCAAGGACGCCGGCGGCATCGTCATCCTCGGCGTCTACGTCGTGTTCGGCGTGATCACCTCGATCGTGTACGCCATCGCCGGCCCGCGCCGCCGCCACTACTACCGCCGCCGCCGCGAGGTCGGCTTCGTGATGGCCATGCCGTCCATCCGCCGCCGTCGCCGCCGCAGCCGCGACGAGGACCTCGTCGAGGAGCTCGAAGACTGACCCGAAGAAAGGAAGGGCACCTTCTTAACGCCATGCGTAGAAGAAGGTGCCCTTCTTAACGCCCGCCGGTGGTGCTCCGGCGGGCGCCGGTCAGAGGTTGCGGGCTATCTCGGCGAGCACGTCGGACGGGACCTCGACCACCGTCTCGTGCTCGGGGATGTCGAGCTGGCTCAGGGCCTGCGGGTCGGTGACCCGCCAGCCCTGTACGACGAAGGTGTCCCGGTCGGTGCGGTAGAGCGACGGACAGTTGGTGTCGCCGGACAGCACCGTCTTTCGGATGAAGGTCAGCTGCACGCGGCCAGCTTAGCGAAGAAAACGGACAAATAGCGCACACGGCGCGTCATCCGCGGCGAACCGCCCACAGCGCCGCCTCGGTCCGCGAGGACGAGCCCGTCTTGCGCAGCAGGTTCGACACGTGCACGGCCACGGTGCGGATGGAGATGTCGAGCTGGCGGGCCATCTGCTTGTTGGACATGCCCGCCGCGAGGCAGTCGAGCACCTCCCGCTCGCGCGCCGTCAGCTCGGCGGGCTCCGGCGTGGCGGCCGGGCGCAGGTGCCCCGGCAGCGGCTCCCGCAGCAGCGCCGACGGCTCCCGCCCGGCGGTGGCGGCCAGCAGCTCGACCAGCCAGTACGGGTTGCCGCCGGTGCGCTCGCGGACCGCCGCCGCCAGCTGCTGCGGCACCTCGCCGTGCACCTGGGCGATGATCCCGGCGACCTCGGCCGGGCTCAGCGGGGCCAGGTGCTGGCGGATCGCGCCGGGCGCGCCGGACAGCCGGGCCAGCGTCCGGGCCACCAGCTCCGGCGAGTCCGCCGACTCCGGCAGGCGGCTGGTGACCAGTAGCAGCGCGGGCAGGTCGGGCGCGGTGGCCAGCTCGCCGACCAGGTTCAGGCTCGCCGGGTCGAGCGCGTGCAGGTCCTCCACCACGAGCACCGCGGGCCCCGCGCCGACCAGCGCCCGCACGGTGCGCACGGCGAGCCGCAGCAGCGCCTCCGGCGCGTACCGCTCGGCCGGGGCGTGCGGGTCCTGCGCCAGCCAGGCCAGGCCCCCGGCGGGCACCGGCAGGTCGTGCGTGTCGCGGCCGCTGAGCACGGCGGCCAGCCAGTCGTACGGCGCGGGCGAGTGCAGCCGCGCGGCTCCGGACAGGACGGCCGCCGGGGCCGGGGCGAACGCCGACACGGCGCTGGCCGCCAGCCGGGACTTGCCGATGCCGGCCGCACCCGTGATCAGGACCACCTCGGGGCGGCCGCCCGTGCGCGGGCGGGACCAGCGACGGAGCAGCTCGTCGCGCTCCGCCTCACGCCCCACCATCGACACCGCGGTCACCGGATCACCATAGATAACAGGCGCACCGCGCGGGCAGTGCCGGTGAGCCGCGGTGCTCCAGCCCACGGACGGCCCCCTGGACCCCGCCGGCCGGGCCGCGCCGCCGGCTGCTGGAGCGTGCGCCCCGCAGCGAGGCCGACGCGCCGTGGGACCGCCGGGCGACGGGGCCGCCTACCAGCCCGCGGCGACGGGCCCACCCCCGCTGACCGGGCCGGACGCGTGGCCGACGCGCGGCCGGGGCAGGATACGTACAACTGCTTAAAGACAAACGGCCGCGCAGTAGGCAGGCTAGGGGGCATGACCGTGATCCTGCACGCCGTCGCCCGCACCGACGCCGGCCTCGTCCGCGAGAACAACGAGGACTCGGCGTACGCGGGCAGGCGGTTCGTGGCCGTGGCCGACGGCGTCGGCGGCTCGCCGTCGGGCGAGGTGGCCAGCAAGATCGTCATCGAGACGCTGGCACCGCTGGAGCAGGACCCGGCCCAGCACGGCCCGGACGTGCTGCTGGAGACGCTCGCGGTGGCCAACGGGCGGATCCGGGCGGCGATCGAGGCCGATCCGGCCAGCGACGGCATGGGCACCACGCTGACCGCGCTGCTGCTCGGGCCGGAGCACGCGATCCTGCTGCACGTCGGCGACTCCCGGGCGTACCTGCTGCGGGAGGGGCGGCTGAGCCAGCTGACCGTCGACGACACCCTGGTGCAGGCGATGGTCGAGCGCGGGCTGCTCAGCGCGGACGAGGCCCGCTACCACCCGCACCGCTCGATCATCACGCAGGCGGTGCAGGGCCGGGAGTTCACGCCGACGGTGATGGCGCTCGTGCTGGCACCCGGCGACCGGTTGCTGCTGTGCAGTGACGGTTTGTCGGACATCGTCGCGGATGAGGCGATCACCGAGGAGATGGCCGCACCGGGGGACGTCGCCGCCTGCGCCGACCAGCTGATCAAGCGGGCGCTCGCGGCCGGTGCGCCGGACAACGTGACGGTCGTCGTGGCCGATGTCACAGCGGAGGCTAACTGAGCGCAGCGGCCCGGCGCCGTCCTGTGTTGTGGGACGGCGGGCGCGTGAACGTCGGTTGAACAGCCTCTACGGCCGCTGCTAACATTCCCGGGTCCGGTTTACCCCTCGCAGTCTGTACGGCCACACCCCAGCGCCGCCCCTCCGTCAGTGGCTCGTCGCGTTGGCTGCCCCGCGGCAGTCGGCGTAGCGACGTGTCGCCGTCGGTTTCCAGCGGTCCCCAGCGGGCCCGGGTTGCCCAGCCCGGCCGTCGACTGCTCCACCGCTCGGAGCCTCACCAATGATCGACGGGGATCGTCTGACCACTGTCGCTGTCATCCTTGCGGGTGGGACCGGCGAGCGCATCGGCCTGAAGCTGCCCAAGCAGCTCATCAAGGTCGCCGGCAAGCCTGTGCTGCGGCACACGCTGGAGACGTTCGTGTCCAGCGACGAGATCTCCGAGATCATCATCCTGATGACCCCGAACTTCGTCGAGGACGTCGAGAAGATCGTCGCGGACGTCGCGTCGGACAAGTCGATCACCGTGCTGCCCGGCGGCTCCACCCGCAGCGAGACCACCATGCGCGCCGTCTCGGCGCTGGGCGACCGCGAGTGCAACATCCTGCTCCACGACGCGGTCCGCCCGCTGGTCGACCAGCGGATCATCGCCGACTGCGTCGCGGCGCTGAACACGCACGAGGCGATCGACGTGGCGATCCCGTCGGCCGACACGATCATCGTGACCACGCCGGCCGACGGCGGCGAGATCATCAGCGACATCCCGGACCGGGCGAAGCTCCGCCGCGGCCAGACCCCGCAGGGCTTCCGGCTCTCGGTGCTGCGCCGGGCGTACGAGCTGGCCATGCAGGACCCCGACTTCAAGGCGACCGACGACTGCGGCGTGGTCCGGCGCTACCTGCCCGAGGTGCCGATCTACGTGGTGCCCGGCAGCGAGCAGAACATGAAGATCACGCACCCGGTCGACATCTACCTCGCCGACCGGCTGTTCCAGCTCGGCTCGCACCTCGCGCCGGTCCAGCCGAGCCGCGAGGCCTACCTGGCGGGCATCGCCGGGCGCACCGCGGTGGTGCTCGGCGGCAGCTACGGCATCGGCGGCGAGACGGCCGACCTGCTGGAGTCGTACGGCGCGAAGGTCTACCGGTTCAGCCGGAGCCTGACCGGCACGCACCTGGAGAACCCGGCGCACGTCAAGGCCGCGCTGGCGCAGGCGTACGCCGAGACCGGCCGCATCGACTACGTGGTGAACACCGCCGGCGTGCTGCACATCGGCAAGATCGACGAGGTGGACGAGTCGATCATCGACGAGACCGTCCGGGTCAACTACCTCGGGCCGGTCGTGCTGGCCCGCGAGTCGCTGCGCTACCTGCGCGAGACCCAGGGCTCGCTGCTGTACTACACGTCGAGCTCGTACACCCGCGGGCGCGCCGACTACTCGCTCTACTCCTCCACCAAGGCCGCGATCGTCAACCTGACGCAGGCGCTGGCCGACGAGTGGTCCGACCACGGCGTGCGGGTCAACTGCATCAACCCGGAGCGCACCCGCACCCCGATGCGCACCAAGGCCTTCGGCGACGAGCCCGAGAACTCGCTGCTCGACGCCGCGACGGTCGCGCACACCTCGGTGGACGTGCTGATCTCCGCGATGACCGGGCACATCATCGACGTCCGCCAGGGCGAGCGGAGCACCGGCCCGGTGGACCCGTACACCCTCCTGGCGGAGGAGATCGAATCCCCTTCCGAGGGCACCCGCTGGTAATGTGCGCCGCCGTCCGGCCCCGGCCGGGCGGCGGTGTCCCGTACCCGGTCACCTCCCGCGCAGGCGAACCCGCGAAAGGATGCACTTGATGGTCAGCGATGTCCGGCGCGTGCTCGGCTCGAACCTCCCCGGAATCGCCCTCACCGGCTTCATGCTCGTCTCGATCCCGCTCGCGCTGGCGACCGCCGCCGTGGGCTGGGCCGCGGTCACCGCGCTCGTGGTCGCGGTCGGGCAGTTCGCCGAGTGGTACACCCGGCGCGCGGAGTACGACAAGCTCCACCGGGTGCTCGCCCGCGCGTCGTTCGACGTGCACCTGCGCAGCGCGCTGCGTACCGCGGCGATGCCGGTGCTGCTGCTGGGCCTGGCCGAGTCGGCCCCGCTGGTGATCGCGACCTGGTGCGCCTGGCTGCTGTGGCTGGTGGTCTCCGCGATCGGCCTGCTCACCGCGGCCCGCGAGCTCAACCAGGCGGGTGCCGCCGCGCGGGGCCTGGGCATCAAGGCGCTGGAGCCGCGGGTCGGCTCCGACCCGACCTCCGGCAACTGGCCGCACACCGCGGCGGTGCTGGTGCTGGCGGCGCTGGCGCAGTGGTCGGCGGAGGCGGCCTGGCTGGGCGCGGTGGGCATCACCGCCGTCTCGGCCGTGTACCTCTACTCGCTGGCCCGGCGCATCCAGCGCACGCTGCGGCTGTCCGGCACCCGCCGGATGAAGGCGATCAACAAGGCGCTGCGGGAGTACCGTCCCGAGGTCGTGCTGTACGCGGGCGGCCAGGCCAGCACCGGCTACCAGACCAACGTGTGGCTGCCGACGCTCGACAAGCTCGACCAGCGGGTGCTGGTTATCTTCCAGAACCCGGCCCTGTGGAACGAGCTGAAGCCCAGCAAGACCCCGGTCATCTGCGTGCAGAAGGCCGCCGAGTACCTGACGCTCGACGTGTCGTCGGTGAAGCTGGTCATGTTCCCCGGCAACAACGGCAACAACATCAACCTGCTGCGCCTGCCGCACCTGCGCACCACCTTCATCGGCCACGGCGACAGCGACAAGCTGGCCAGCGTCAACCCCTTCACCAAGGCGTACGACGAGATCTGGGTCGCCGGCCAGGCCGGCCAGGACCGGTACGCCACCGCGGGGGTGCCGATCCCGGCCGACCACTTCGTGCACGTGGGCCGGCCGCAGCTCACCCAGCTCGCGCAGAAGCTCGCCGCGACGCCGCGCCAGCGCACCGGCACGCCGGTCGTGCTCTACGCGCCGACGTGGGAGGGCTGGACCACCGAGGAGCACCACACCTCGCTGGTCCGCTGCGGTGTCCAGATCGTCAAGGCGCTGCAGCGGGCCACCCCCGGCGTGAAGATCATCTTCCGGCCGCACCCGCTGACCGGCACCCGCAGCCCGGCGGCCGCCGCCGCGCTCAAGGCCGTCGTCGACCTGCTGCCCGAGTCGGACATCTCCTACCCGGGCCAGGGCGAGCTCTACGACTGCTTCGCCCAGGCCGACCTGATGATCACCGACGTGTCCAGCGTCGTCTCCGACTTCCTGTCCACGGGCAAGCCGCTGGCGGTCGTCAACACCAGCAACCTCAGCGACGCCGACTTCGTCGCGGAGAACCCGAGCATCTCGGCGGCGTACCTGATCGACGGCAACCTCGGCGGCCTGCCCGCGGCGCTCGACGCGGCGCGTTCGGACGAACTCGACGTGCTGGCCGACAAGCGCGCCGCACTGCGCACCTACATCCTCGGGCCGACCGGGTCCGACGAGCCGTTCCAGAAGGCCGTCGACCAGGCGATCGCCCTCAACGACACGACCAAGAAGCGAGTCACCGTATGAGCCAACGCCTCGGGCGGCTCCTGGCGGGCGCACCGGTGGCCCTCACGGACGCGGCCGTCCTCTCCTTCGCTGCGTGGACCGTGCTCTACCACGCGGGCTTCCTCATCTCGGCCCGTCCGTCGTACCTCTTCTACGCCTGGCTGGTGCTGACCGTCGCGGGGGTGGCGGTCAGCCTCCGCCGCCGGGCCGCCGCGCCGGACGCGGCACAGCCCGGCCCGGACGCCGCGGCGGAGCAGCCGGCCGAGCCGCCCGCCGCCACCTCGCGCGGCCCGCTGCTGACGAAGGTCGCGCTGGTCGCGGCCGCGGGCGCGGCGGTGCTGGTCGCGTACCTGACCTCCGGCTGGTCCTGGTGGCTCGCGATCGCGCTCGGCCTGATCGCCTGCGCCGCCGTGCTGATCTCGACCGGCTTCTCGCCCCGCCCGGCGACGGCGGGCGCCACCACGACCACCCCGCTGCAGGGGGGCGTGGTGCTGGCGGCGGCGCTGGCCTCGGCCGTGCTCGCGCTGGTGCTCAACCGCAACTCGAAGGACGACGTCTTCTACGTCGGCAAGTCCGTGTGGATCGCCGAGAACGACCTGATCCCGCTGCGCGACTTCCTCTTCACCGACCAGGTGCTGCCGGGCCTGTCCTCGCAGCCGCCGATCTCGTCGTTCGAGGCGTTCGCGGGCGCCATGGGCGCGGCGTTCGGCATCCACGCCTCGTCGGCGACCTGGTTCGTGATGCTGCCGGTGCTGGCGGTCCTCGCGGTGCTGTGCCTGTGGCGGCTGGCCCACCGCTGGGCCCCCCGCCGCCCGCTGCTGGTGTTCGGCGTCGGCCTGCTCTACGTGCTGCTGGTCGCCGGTGGCGACGCCGCGCTCGGCACGTTCCACCTGATCCGCCTCGCCGAGGGCAAGGGCACGTTCGTCTCCGCGATGATCCCCCTGGTCTGGGTGTACCTCACCGACCTGGTCGAGCGCCGCTCGCGCCGCACGCTGTGGCTGCTGCTCGCGCTGTCGATCACGTCGGTCGGCCTGTCCACCGTGGCGGTGATGCTGCTGCCGGTGATCGCCGGTGCCACCGCGGTGATCCTGCTGCTGATGCGCCGGGTACGCGACGCGTTCGGGTACGCGCTGGTGCTGACGGTCTACCCGGTCGCGATCACGGTGATCTTCCGGCTGGCCATGGGCGGCATCACCGAGCAGGTGGCGAGCGTGCAGTTCTACGACGCCCGCGGCACCCTGGCCCGGACCGTGCTGCTCGGCGTCATCGGCGTGATCAGCGCGTTCGCGCTGTGGGCCGGGGCGCTGTTCGTCCGCGACGGCGTGCCGCGCCTGCTCACCGCCGGCATCGTCACCACGCTCACCGTGCTGCTGATCCCCGGTGTGATCGAGACGATCCACGACTTCACCGGCCTGGGCCCCGTGCTGTGGCGCCTGCCCTGGATCGTGCCGTTCCCCGTGCTGATCGGCATGTACGCGGCACTGCCGGTCCCCGGCTGGCTGCGGCTGTCGGCCACCCCGCGCGGGGAGCTGCTGCCCAGGGCCGTCCCGGTCGCGGTCGCCGCGGCGCTGGTCGCGGTGCTCGCGGTCGCCGGGACCCCGATGTGGAGCAAGGGGAGCCACGTCTTCGTCGACCGCGCGACCAGCCTGCGCATCCCGGTGCCCGCGTGGAAGATCCCGGTCGGCCGCAAGGTCGCCGCGTTCTGGATCCGCGACCTCGACCGGCCCGCCGGCTACCTGCTGGCGCCGAGCATCGTGATGCGGGCCATGCCGATGGTGACCAGCAAGGTCCCCGTGGTCATGGCGCGCGACGGCTACCTCGTCGAGTACGACCTGACGTCCGAGTTCGCGCGGGACCGGCTGCTGCTGAGCGCGTTCGCCGACGGCGACGCCGAGACCTCCGCCGACGTGCCCGGCCAGGGCGACGCGGCGCCGGCGTCCGCGGCCGAGCTCACCGCGGCGATGAAGCGGGTCGGCGTGGGCACGGTCTGCGTCTGGGACAGCAACCACCGGGCCATCGCCATGGCGCCGGAGCTGGGCCTGACCGAGCTGGCGTCGCGGCCCGACCCGAACGGCATGATCTGCTACACGGCGGCCTCGGCCGCCTGACGCTCCACATGAAGGGGCCGGATCCGCGTCGAACGCGGGTCCGGCCCTTTCGTCGGAGGCGGTCCGGGTGAACCCGGTCCTTCTGCTGTCAGGGGACGGCCCGGGTGACCCCGGACCTTCTGCTGCCGGGCGCCGGAGGGCCGCGGGTGACCGCGGCCGCCCGGCGCCCGGGTCAGTGGCGCTCCGCCGCCGCGGTGACCCGTGCCGCCGCCGGCGTGACCGCGGGCGGGCGGCGCTGGCCCGTCACGTTCTGCCGGCGGAGCAGCCGCTGGAAGTCCTTCGGGGCGATCGTCAGGACCCACAGCAGCATCACGATGCGGCGGGTCGCGGTGAACTTGTAGTAGCGCGCCGACGGGGCGGCGAACCGGTAGAGCGGCGGCACGAACCGCGACCGGGCGAGCCGGCGGAAGATCGCCGACGCCGCCCCGGCCGGGGTGCGGATGCCGCGCCGCACGTCGTCGAACTGGGCGAAGAACCAGGCCAGCAGCTGCACCAGCCCGTCCGGCGTGCGGAACCAGAGCGCGCCGTCGGCGAAGCGCTCGACCGGGGCCCAGGAGCCCGTGGTCTCGGCGTCGGCGCAGGCGCGCTTGAGGGACAGGTGCGCGAGGATCTGCCACAGCAGCCAGACCCGGGTGAACGCGTTGAACGAGCCGAAGTCCGCGCTCGCGGTCCGCGCCGCGGCCAGCATCCGGTCGTTGTAGGCGAGCAGCTTGTGCTGGAACCTCGCCACCCCGGCCAGCGCCTCCTCGGCCGGCTCGCTGCCGTCCAGCACCCGCAGCAGGGCCGCGGCCGTGGCGTGCACGACCTCGGCCGCGACCGAGATGTCCGAAGACAGGAAGTCCTCGACCACCCCGACCGCCCGGTCCACGGCGATCCACCGCGGGCCGTACGTGGCGCCCACCGGCCGCCGGGAGGTGTTCGCTGCGGTCCACGGCCTGCTCGCGACGGCCCGCCGGAACTGCGCGGCGATGGTCGGGTAGCGGGCGATGACCGTGCGGAACAGCTCCTCCGGCTCGCCGGGCAGCACGGCGGCGCTGTCCCGGTCGACGCTGAGCGTCACCGCGCACACCGGGTTGATGCCCTCGGGGTGGTTGGCGAACGTGACGACCTGGACCCAGCCGCCGGGGAACACGTGATGGACCGTGCCCGCCGACCACGGCGTGGCCTGCCGGTACGCGCTCAGCCGGGCCACCTCGCCCAGATCCTCCACGCCCGTCATGTACGTGGTGAGCACGCGCGAGCGCAGCGCCAGGTCCGTCTCGTCGCCGGCGTCGCCGGTCAGCGCGCTGCCGGAGGCGTCGACGAGGTAGCGGACGCTGACCTGGGTGCCGTTGGACAGGGTGAGCTGCACCCGGTCGTCGGCCGGCGTCACGGCCGTGACGGTCGCGGCGGTGATGAGGTGGGCGCCGTGGCGGGCGGCGATGTCGCACGCGTGCTCGTCCACCACGGGTCGGTAGACGTGGCACTCGTTGTGCTCGCCGGGCACGTTGAACTGCACGGTGTGCTTCGGGTCGTGCACCCGGCCCGCCTGGTGGTGCAGGAAGGCGAGGGAGCGCTTGACGCCGCTGGCCGCCCGCACCGCGGGGGGCAGGTCGACGAAGTGCGCGAACGCTCCGATCTCGGGCACGTCGAACCGCTCGGCCAGCAGCTCCAGCACGGCGGTGGTGTAGGGCACCGTCGTCTCGCCGGGCTGCGTGCCGGGCGTCTTCGGTCCGTCCACGAGCAGCACTCGGGCGCCGTGGCGGGCGAGGATGGCCGCGAGCCACCCGCCCGCCAGGTGCCGGCCGACGACGGCCACGTCGTAGTCGCCGTCCTGCCGCCCGTCGAACGACTCATCGAATCGATCCATGTCGGTATCCCTCCGATGGTCGCGGGTCAGAAGATCCTGCGGCCCATGACGAACTCCTTGGTCGCCTCCCGCACGAAGCCGAGCATGATCCGGCGCACCTCCGGCGGGGCCTCGGTCGCCGCCCACCACATGGTCTTGGCGAGCTTCAGCGGCGTCGGGTTGATGAACCGCAGGTTGCGGTCGTCCCAGCCGAAGTGTTTGGGCACGTACTTCGCCTCGCGCAGGTGCTGGTAGAGGTTGTCGGCGGCCTGCGGACCGCTGATGATCCCGGCCTCGAAGTCGTCGCACTGCTTGACCATGTCGTCGAAGAGCTCGTTGTAGCCCTCGTGGTCCGACCAGTGCAGGCCGGGGTTCTTGACGTCCTCCAGCTCCAGCAGGTCCGCCTCGTCGCCGGACTTGCGCCACTTGCGGAAGGCCTCGTGGGCGCGGAAGGCGCCGGCGTTGGAGCCCCAGGCCCAGGTCCGGAACACCGCGGTCCACAGGTCGTAGTGCTCGAACGAGATGTACGCGGCGTTGACCAGCTTGTCGTTGCCGTCGAACAGGGCCTGCTGGCGCCGCTCGACCTCGCGGAAGCGCTCGGCCGAGAAGTCGCCGTCCTTGATCCCGGCGAGGATGCGCCAGGCCAGCACGTTGATCGTCTCGCAGGTGTTGGACAGGCCGCGGGAGAACAGCGGGTCGATGAACGCGGCCGCGTGGGCGAGCAGCACCCAGCGGTCGCCGACGGTCTGCTTGGAGGAGTACTGCAGGCGGTCGGTGGCGACCCACTCGCGCACCGGCTTGGCGCCCTCCATCTGGCGCGCGATGTCCGGGAACTTGTTGATGTGGTAGTAGAAGTCCTCCTCCGGGGTCATCCCCTCCTGCCGGGGCCAGCGCCGCTCGTCCAGCGTCAAGCCGACGCTGCACAGCGGGTTCTTGGAGGACTTGTCGTTGTCGAACGCGATGATCCACAGCCAGCCGCGCTCGAACAGGTGGTGCACCGTGCCCTCGTACCAGGGCACCGGCGGGGTGTCCTTCTTGTCCCGGGGGAACACGGCGTCGGTGTTCGGCATGTCGATGAAGTGGTTCCAGATCGCCCGCGAGTGGTGCTTGAACCGGCACGGCTCCTCACGCAGGTGGAACTTGTCCGCGAGCGGCGAGCGGTAGCCGCTGGCGTCGACCACGTACCGGCAGCGCACGGTCTCGCCGCGGCTGGAGGTGACGGTCGCGCCGTCATCGTCGAAGTCGACGTCCACCACGTGGAAGTTGGTATTGGCGTCCGCGCCGTACTTGATGGCCGCGTAGTACAGGTAGGCGTCGGTGTCCTGCCGGTACATGTGCGAGGTCTCGTGCAGCAGCTTCGGGAAGTTGAACATCGTCAGCTGGCCCGGGTCCTGCGGCTTGCCCTCCTGGTGCTGGAGGAAGCCGAAGTGGTTCTTCACGCCGTGCCAGGGCGAGATGATGTCCTGGCAGCCGGAGAAGGTGGACAGCGCGAGCAGCTCGGGCACGTCGTACCGGATGGCCATGGTGCGCAGCGAGACGAGCATGTTGGGGATGGTGGACTCGCCGATGGCGAACTTCGGGTGCGCCTTGGTGTCGACGATCATGACCTTGGCGCCCTGCCGCGCGAGGATCACCGCGAGCATCGACCCGGCGAACCCGGAGCCGAGAATCGCGACGTCGTAGACGTTTTCCTGGGACTTTCCCTTGTCGGACACTGGATCTCCTTTCGGTGAGGGGTGCGTTACTTCGGCGCGGGGACCCGGAAGCGGCGGCCGATGACCGGCATCGGGGCCAGCGCGTGCTTGAGCTCCTCGCTGAACTCGAACTCGCCCTTGTCGAACCGCTTCTTCATGAACAGGGTCAGGCCCTCGTAGGTGAGCTGGCCGATGTCGGTCGGAGCCACCTTCTTCGCCCAGCGCAGCGTCTTGAGCACGCCGATCGTCGAGGCGTCGGTCCACTGGTTGTCCGGGTCGCCGAGCCCGAAGGCCGGCGGCACGAAGTCGGCGGTGCGGATGCGGTGCAGCAGGTCGTCCGCGGCCGTCTCGGGGTCGACCTCCCCGCGGTCGACCGCCTTCATGACCTCGTTGACCTCCTGCAGCAGGCGCAGCGCGTTCTCGTACGGCTGCCCCTCGGTCACCACGCGCCCGCGCCACCAGGGCGCCTCGATCGGCTTGAGCACCGACTCGTCGCGGGTGTCGACGTACTTGGCGTACGCCCGGTTGATCTCGAAGGTGGCGATGATCTGGCCCAGCGACCACATCCGGAACCACGCGTCCCACAGCTTGAAGTGGCGGAACGAGATGTAGGCGTTGGCGCAGAGGTCGTCGTTGAAGTCGAGCAGGCCCTGCTCCAGGTCCTGCATGTGCTGGAAGCGCTCGACCGACCAGTCACCGTCGGAGATGGCCGACAGGATCCGGTGGACCAGCGCGTTCATCGTCTCCATGGTGTTGGACAGGCCGCGCGAGAACAGCGGGTCGATGAAGCCGGCCGCGTGCGAGGTCAGGCACCAGCGGTACCCGACGGTCTGCCGGGACGAGTACTGCAGCCGGTCCGTGCTCGTCCAGTCGCGGACCGCCTTGGCGCCGGCGAACTGCGGCGCGATGTCCGGGTACTGCGCGATGAAGCGGCGGAACTCCTCCTCCGGGGAGCAGTCCGGCTTCGGGTGCTGCCGCGGGTCCAGCTGCAGGCCCACGCTGTACAGCGGGTTCGTCGCGCGGTGGTGGTTGTCGAAGGCGATGCCCCACATCCAGCCGCCGGGGAAGATGTGGTGCAGGGTGCCCTCGTGCCACGGGCTCGGGTGGTGGTAGCGGCTCTTGGGCGCCAGCTCGTCGTACGGCTTCACGCCGACCATGTGCGTGAACAGGGTGCGGCTGTGGTGCCGGAACCGGGTCGGCTCCTCGCGCAGGCCGAACTTCTCGGCGAGCACCGAGCGGTAGCCAGACGCGTCGACGACGTACTGCGCGTGCACCTGGGCGCCGGTGTGCAGGGTGGCGGTGACGCCGTCGTCGTCGATGTCGAAGTCGGTGACCCGCGTCTGCTGCATGACCTTGGTGCCGTACTTGACCGCGACCATGACCATCCACGCGTCCACGTCCTGGCGGAAGAAGTGGTTCTCCGTGTGCGTGATCTTCGGGATGGGGAACATGTGGGTCTCGCGCGGGACCTGTCGCTCACCCGGCCGGTGGTAGACGAAGCCGAAGTTGCGCTTGACTCCGACCTGGGTGGTGACCTTCGAGTAGGCGCCCTCGAAGGTGGCCAGATACTTGATCTCCGGCACGTCGTAGCGCTCGGCGACGAGGCGCATCATCATCGACGTCGCCGGGATGGTGGACTCGCCGATCGACATGCGCGGGTGCGAGCCGGCGTCGATGAGCAGCACTCGTGCGCCGTTGCGGGACAGGCAGGCCGACGTCATCGATCCGGCCAGACCCGAGCCGACGACGATCACGTCGTATTCGTCCTTCGGATCCATCTTGGTCCTTTCGGGTGCGTCGCGTAGGGGTGGAGGAAGCCGAGGCGTCGGCCGGTCGCCCCTTCATTTCGAGTTTTCGACATGCGTTGACTTCCTTCTTTGATGACTTTCCCTCTCCGTCCACAAGATGTCAATGGCTGATGACTTGACGCGGCGCACGGTCGTGGCTTTAACTGCATCAGTCCAAGGATTTCAACAAGCGAGGAACTCGTCCAACGATGAATCAGCGTCCGCGCTGGTCATGAACCTGCTGGAGGATGTGATGCTGGTCCACCGCAACAGTGGCAGAGCCACCCGCGCCCACCAGCCGACGCCCGCGGTCCCCGATCTCATCGAGACGTTCCGGCGGGTCGCGGCCCGCTACCCGGACCGGGTGGCGATCACGGCACAGGGTGGGGAACTGTCCTACGGCGAGCTGTCCCGCCGCAGCAACGCGGTGGCCGAGCTGCTGGGCCCGTACCCGGGCGTGGTGTGCGTGCTGGCCACGCACGCGCCGGCCACCATCGTCGGCCTGCTCGGCACGCTGCTGGCCGGGGGCACCTACTGCCCGCTCGACCCGGGCTTCCCGGTCGCGCGGCAGCTGGAGATGCTCGCCGCGGCGCGGGCCGGCACCGTGCTGGTCACCGCGGACGGCCAGCTCGCCCCACCGGTGCCGCCGGGCGTGGAGGTGCTCGACATCCGGCACGAGCCGGTGGCCGCCGAGCCGCCGCGCCTGCCGGACGGCCCGGAGGAGCCGGCCTACCTGCTGTTCACCTCCGGCTCGACCGGGATGCCGAAGCCGGTGACCACGCCGCGCGCCGCCATCAACGCGACGACGGCGTCGCTGCGCAACCTGTTCGACCTGTCCCCGGAGGACCGGGTGCTCCAGTTCGCGTCGCTGAACTGGGACACCGCCTTCGAGGAGATCCTGCCGGCGCTGACCACCGGCGCCACCCTGGTCTTCGACCCGGACGCGCACTCGGGCTCGTTCCACCGGTTCCTGCGGATGCTGGAGCGGCAGCGCGTCAGCGTCGCCGACCTGCCCACCGCGTACTGGCACGAGCTGGTGCTGCACCTGTCCGAGGACGAGGCGACGCTGCCGCCGTCGGTGCGCACGGTGATCATCGGCGGCGAGGCGGTCAACCCCGCCCGGCTGGCCGACTGGAAGGCGCTGCGCACCGGTCACCTCCGGCTGGTCAACACGTACGGCTGCACCGAGACCACGCTCATCACCCACGCCATCGACCTGCACGGGCCGCTGGCCGTGGCGGCCGACCCGGCGGAGCCCGCGATCCCCATCGGCTACCGCCTGCCGCACGTCGTCGAGCACGTCACCGACGAGGGTGAGCTGCTCATCGGCGGCCCGGCCATCGCCACCGGATACCGCGGCATGGCCGACGCGACGCTGGTCAAGTTCGTCCGGCTCGACCTCGGCCCGGCCTCAGGCCGCTTCTTCCGCACCGGTGACCGGGTGCGGGCCCGCGACGACGGCGCGCTGGTGCACGCCGGGCGCCTCGACGACGAGGTCAAGGTGCGCGGCATCCGGGTCAACCCGACCGAGGTGGAGGCGCACCTGACCAGGTGCCCCGGCGTCGCCGCCGCGGCGGTGCTGGGCGTGACCACGCTCGGCCGGACCACCCTGGTCGCCTACATCGTGCCGCGTACGGAGACCGCCGACAGCGCGGCCTTCGTCGAGCGGGTGCGGGCCGACCTGGTCGACCGCGTGCCGGGCCACCTGGTGCCCGGCCGGATCATCGCCGTCCCCGAGCTCGTCCACACCGCCAGCGGCAAGGTCGACCGCCGCAGCTCGCACAGCCGATACACGACCGCACTCGCCAGCACGACCGACCTCGGAGGTCACTGATGAACGCGAACGACATCGTCGACATCTTCCGCCGGATCCTGGAGACCAACGACATCGACGTCGACTCGGACTTCTTCCAGCTGGGTGGCGACTCGCTGACCGCGACGCGCATCCTGAGCGCCGTGGCCCGCCGGACGGGCACCGAGCTGACGTTCGACGACTTCATGGCCGCGCCCACGCCCGGCAGCCTCTCCGAGAAGCTCGCGTGCGTGACGGTATGAACGTCATCGTCGTCGGCGCCGGCCTGGCCGGCCTGACCGCGGCCACCGGCCTGTCCGCCGCCGGCGTGCACGTCACCGTCCTGGAGGCGCGCGACCGGGTCGGCGGGCGCACCCACGGCATCGAGGTCGCGCCGGGCCGGTGGGTCGACGCGGGGGCTGCCTACCTGGGCGTACGCCACACCGAACTGATCTCCATGCTCACCGGCCTGGGCCTGCGCACCATGTCGACCGACATGGTCGGGGCCAGCCGCTTCGACATCGGCGACGGCCTGCGCACCGTGGACGGGCGCTTCCCGCCGCTGAACGCCATCGCGCTGGGCACCATGTTCGACGCCCTCGACGAGGTCACCCGGCTGGTCGACGTGAACGAGCCGTGGCGTACGCCCGGCGCGGACGTGCTGGACCGGCTCACCGTCGACAGGTGGGCGGCTCAGGAGATCGACCACCCGGACGCGGCGACCTTCCTGCCGCTGTTCCTGGGCGAGATGATGGCCGCCGACCCGGCTGCCGTCTCCGTCCTGCACATGGCCTTCTACCTGCGTTCGGGCGGCGGTCTGCGCTACCTGAACGCGTTCGAGGGCGGGGCGCAGGAGTCGCGCGTCGACGGCGGGGCGCACCAGATCAGCGAGCGCCTGGCAGCCCAGCTGCCGCATCCGGTGCGGCTGAACGAGCCGGTGACGGCGATCCACACCGACGACAACGGCGTCGTCGTGCACTCCGCGAGCGGCGCGCACCGCGCCGACGCCGTGATCGTGGCGATCCCGCCGGCCCTGGCCGACCGGATCGAGTTCACGCCGCGGCTGCCGCAGAGCCGGACCAGCGCGCACACCGCGCGCGGCTCGGCCCTCAAGATCCAGCTCGTCTACCCCACGCCGCTGTGGCGGGAGCACGGGCTGTCCGGCTGGTCGATCAGCGCGGACGGACCGCTGCTGTCGACCGTCGACGACACACCCGCCGGGGGTTCGCCCGGCGTGCTCACCGGGTTCGTCACCGGCGCCGAGGCCCACCGCTTCTCCGCACTCCCCGCGGACGAGCAGCGGGCCGTGGCGGTCGCGCAGGCGAGCCACGTCTTCCCCTTCCTCGGGGAGCCGGTCGCGTGCCACATCACCGACTGGCTCAACGACCCGTTCAGCGTCGGCTGCTACGCGGCGCTGTTCGGACCCGGCGACTGGACGCGGCACGGGCCCCGGCTCACCACCGCGTCCGGGCGCGTGCACTGGGCCGGCACCGAGACCAGCACCGAGTACTTCGGCCTCATGGAAGGCGCCATCCGCTCCGGACAGCGGGTGGTGTCGGAGGTCCTCACGGCCCACGATTCGCGGTCACTCGTCTCCGAGCTGGCCTGAGCCCGTCCATCCACATCAGCTGAGCGACCCGCTCAGAGAAGGAGTGATCCCGATGATCGCTGAGGTCCGCACGACCGTCATCGACGGCCTGGCCCAGATGAACTACGACGTGAGCGACGTGACCGGCGAGACCGTGCTCGGTCCCGAGGGCCTGGACCTGGAGTCCCTGGCCATCGCCGAGCTGGCGATCCTGCTCGAGGACACGTACGGCTCGAAGTTCACCGAGGAGGAGATGTCGGGTTTCACCGGCATGACCATCGACCAGATCGCGGGCGAGGTCGCTGCCCGCACCGCCGTGGGCGCCAGCGCCTGACCGGCGGCTTCCCTCCCCCAGTGCACGGCCCGGCCGGCCGGACCGGCCGGGCCGCCCTCAAGTGACGAGGAGACCCGAGAGCGATGCCCGCTTCCGCCGCACGAACCGCAACGATCACCGGCATGGGCGTTTTCACGCCCGTCGGCCGCGACCTCGACCAGTTCTTCGACGCGCTGTGCGTCGGCCGCTCGGGCATCGTCAACCCGCCTGAGGGACACCCGACGTTCGGCGCCGTCGATGCCGCCGCGATCGCCCCGCCCATCGAGGCCATCGAGGTGCTGCCGCCGCTGGCGGCCCGCGTCGTCGACCGCTTCCTGCTGATGGCGCTGGCCGCGGCCGACGACGCCATCCGCGACGCCAAGATCGAGATCGGCACCGACGTCGACCCGTACCGGGTGGGCGTGGTCGTCTCGACCGGCGTCGGCGGCATGTCCACCTACGAGCAGCAGTCCTTCGGCTGGCAGGCGCGCGGGGGCAACGCGGTCAGCCCGCTGCTCTACCCCGGCTTCCTGCCCAACATGGCCTCGGCCCGGATCGGCATCAAGTACGGCATCCGCGGCTTCAGCTCCAGCATCTCCACGGCCTGCGCCGCGGGCGCGCACGCCATCGCCGAGGCGCTGCGCCTCATCCGCGACGGCGAGTGCGACGTGGTGGTCTGCGGCGGCGCCGAGGCGCCGTTCGGCGGCACCGGCGTGGCCGCGTTCGGCAACGCGCGGGCGCTGGCCGCGGGCTGGGCCGACCCGACCCACGCCAGCCGCCCCTTCGACGTGCGCCGCAACGGCTTCGTGCTCGGCGAGGGCGCCGGCATCCTGGTCGTGGAGAGCGCCGAGTTCGCGCAGGCCCGCGGGGCGCGCCGGTACGCCGACCTGATCGGCTGGGGCGCCACCACCGACGCGTACCACCCGACGATGCCCCGCCCGGACGGCCACGCCGCCGCCGAGGCCATGCGCAAGGCGGTACGCAGCGCCGGCATCGCGCCCGGCGACGTGAAGTACGTCAACGCGCACGGCACCTCGACCAAGCTCGGCGACCAGGTCGAGGCGACCGCCATCCGCGCGGCCTTCGGCGACTCGCCCGCGGTGAGCTCCACCAAGGGCGTCACCGGGCACCTGCTCGGCGCGGCCGGGGCCATCGAGGCGATCGCCACCGTGCTCACCGTCGACCGGGGCATGATACCCGGCACGGCCAATCTGGACGATCCCGACCCGGCGTGCGATGTGGACCTGGTGGTGAAGACTCGGACGGGTCCGGTCGCCGCGGCCCTGTCCAACTCGTTCGCCTTCGGCGGCCACAACGTGAGTCTCGTGTTCGCCGAGGCCGGCGCCACCGCCGGCTGACCCGGCGCGTCCTTCGGAGGAGTTGCCATGGCAGTCAGTCCCGTCAGCAAGGCCACGCCCGCCCAGGCGGTGCAGCTGGTCGCGGTCCGCTCGGTGTTCGCCGTCCTGGAACGGCTGGCACCGGCGGCCGGCGGCCGGCTCGCCGAGCGGATCTGGTGCGCGATCCCGCGCCGGCACCCGGCCGGCGCGTGCCCGCCCGGCCGGCGCTTCGAGGTGGCCGGGTCCTCGGGCCGCATCGTGGCCGAGGAGTGGGGTGCGGGGCCGCGGAACGTCTACCTGATGCACGGGTGGGGCGGCCGGCGCACCGACCTCGGCGACTTCGTCGCGCCGCTGGTGGACGCCGGGTTCCGCGTGGTCGCGCTGGACGCGCCGGGCCATGGCGACTCCGACCCGGGCCCGTTCGGGGCGGGGCGGGGGCTGCTCACCGACCTGATCGGCGCGCTGGGCGCGGTCGTGGCCGACTGCGGCCCGGCGTACGCCGTGGTGGCGCACTCGCTCGGCGGGTGCGCCACCGGGGTGGCCGTGGCCGACGGGCTGGCCACCGAGCGCCTGGTGACGATCGGAGCGCCGAGCGAGCTGGAGCCGCACATCGCGGTCTTCGCCCGCACCCTCGGCATGGGCCCGCGCTGCCTGGCCCGCTTCCGCACCGGCCTGGAGGAGCGGCTCGGCCGCCCGATGACCGACTTCACGCTGCCCGCCCGGTTCGCCGACCGCGCGCCGGACACGCTGCCGGCGACCCTGCTGATCCACGACCACCACGACAGAGAGGTGCCGTACACCGAGGCGCTGACGCTGCAGCGGGCCCTGCCCGACGTGCGGCTCATCGGCACCACCGGCTACGGCCACCGCCGGATCCTCCGCCGGCCGGAGGTCGTCGGCCGGGTCCTGGACTTCCTCACGGAGTCCCGTGACCAGCAGCCGGCCAGCCCGGGCCGGCACGCCGACAGCTCACCCTAGGGAGGATCAGTGTCCACCGCACCCACGCCCGACTGGCTGCTGGAGAACGGCCACGTGCTGATCACCGGCGCCACGGGCTTCTTCGGGCAGGCGCTCCTGGAGCGGCTGCTCTCCGACCACCCGACCACGCGGGTGACGGTCCTGATCCGGGGCCGCGGCGCCACCTCGGCCGCGAGCCGCCTGGCGGGCCTCACCCGCAAGCCGGTGTTCAGCGCGCTGCGCAAGCGCATCGGCACGGCGGGCATCGAGGAGCTGCTGCGCACCCGGGTCAGCGTGCTGGACGGCGACCTCACCTCGCCGTCCCTGACGATGCCCGAGGACCTGACCGCGGTGCTGCACTGTGCCGGTTCGGTCTCGTTCGACCCGCCGATCGACGAGGCGTTCCGGACCAACGTGACCGGCGTGGTGAACCTCTACGACGCGGTCGCCCGGCTGGCGGTGCAGCCGCACGTGGTGCACGTGTCCACGGCGTACGTCAACGGCGGCCGGTTCGGCCTGGTGGCGGAGGCGGCGCTGGAGCACGACGTCGACTGGCGGGCCGAGCTGGCCGCCGCCGACGCGGCGCGGGTCGAGGTGGAGCACGAGTCGCGCCGCCCCGAGGTGCTGCGCCGCCTGGTCGCGCAGGGCCGGGCCGCCGACGGCAAGGCCGGTCCGAGCTGGGCCGCCGCCGCGGCGGAGCGGGCGCGGCTGGAGCTGGTGGACAAGCGCCTGGTCGAGGCGGGCAGGCAGCGTGCCAAGAGCCTGGGCTGGACCGACGTGTACACGTTCACCAAGGCTATGGCCGAGCGCGTCGCCGAGGAGTACGCCCGCACCAAGGGCATGCGGATCTCGGTGTTCCGGCCGACCATCGTGCAGAGCGCGCTGAGCCACCCGTTCCCGGGCTGGTTCGAGTCGTACAAGATGCTCGACCCGATCATCCTGGCCTACGGCCGCGGCATCCTGCCGTTCCCGCCCGGCGTGCCGGACGCGCCGGTCGACGTGATCCCGATCGACTTCGTGGTCAACGCGATGCTCGCGGTCACCGCCAACCCGGTCGCCCCCGGGCAGACGGCGTACTACCACGCCGGTTCCGGCTTCCGGAACCCGCTCAGCGCCCGTGACATGGACGAGCACCTGCGCGACTACTTCAGCCGCCACCCGATGCCCGACCGCGACAAGGGGCACATCACCGTGCCGTCCTTCCGGTTCGTGGGCACCGGCAAGCTCGACGGCCTGCTGCGCAACGGCGAGCGCCTGGTCTCGGCCGCCGAGCGCACCGTGATGCGGCTGCCCTCGTCGTCGCGCACCCGCGGCTGGATGACGAAGGTGCACACCGAGCAGACCCGGGTGGAGCAGCTGCGCCGGCTGTCCGATCTGTACAGCGTGTACAGCGCCGTCGAGACGATCTACACCGACGACAACACGCTGGCGCTGCACCGGTCCATGCCCGCGGAGCACGCGGAGCGGTTCGGCTTCGACACCTCGGTGATCGACTGGACGCACTACATCCGGGAGGTGCACTGCCCGGCGATCACCGCGCTGCAGCGGCAGGCCGGCGGCCGCCGCTCCCGTGCCGCCGGGCCGAAGCAGCTGGTCCCCGGCGACGACATCGCGGCGGTGTTCGACCTCGAAGGCACCGTCGTCAAGTCCAACGTCATCGAGACGTACCTGTGGGCGCGGCTGGTCGACCGGGAGCGCGCGCAGTGGCCCGGCGAGCTGCTCTCGCTGGCCGGCGCGATGGTCGGGTACGCCAAGACCGACCGGCGCAGCCGCAGCGACTTCATCCGCGAGTTCATGCGCCGCTACGCCGGTGCGTCCGAGGCGGCGATCAAGCGCCTGGTCGACGAGCGGATGGGCGAGGCGCTGCTGCTGCGGGCGATGCCCGAGGCGATCCGCCGGATCCGGGCGCACCGCGCGGCGGGCCACCGGACGGTCCTGATCACCGGCACCGCGTCGCTGTTCCTGGCCCCGCTGGCCCCGCTGTTCGACGAGATCCAGGCCAGCCGGCTGCACGTGCAGCGCGACGGGGTGCTCTCCGGGTATCTGGACACGCCGCCCCTGGTCGGCGAGGCCCGCGCGGCCTGGCTGCGGCGCTACGCGAACCAGGCCGGGCTCGACCTGTCCCGCTCCTGGGCGTACGGCGACAGCTACTCCGACCGCCCGCTGCTGGAGCTGGTCGGCAACCCGATCCCGGTCAACCCCGACCCCCGGCTCTACCGGCACGCGAAGAAGCAGCACTGGCAGATCGAGCAGTGGGGGGCCAACACCCACGGCGCGCTGCAGACCCTGGCCGAAACCGTCAACCGAGTGCCCGGTGGTGTCCGATGATGCTCGCCCTGCAGTACCGCAACTCGCCGGTCAAGTACCTGACCGCCCGCGGGGCCACCGGCACCCGCCTCGGCTCCCGCTTCACCAGCACCATCGCCAGCAACCTGGCGCCGCTGACGCTGACCCAGGTGCCGGAGCCGGACCTGCCGGGGCGGGGCTGGGTGCGGCTGCGCCCGCTCCTGTCCGGGATCTGCGGCTCGGACCTGGCGATGCTCACCGGCCGCTCGTCGCCGTACCTGACGCCGCTGGTGTCGACACCGTTCGTGCCCGGCCACGAGGTGGTCGCGGTGACCCTGGACGACGCGCCGGACCTGCCCAAGGGCAGCCGCGTCGTGGTCGACCCGGTGCTGTCCTGCGCGGCGCGTGGCCTGCGGCTCTGCCCGGCGTGCGCCGCGGGACGCCAGTCCCGGTGCACCGCGGTCACCTCGGGCGGGCTCGCGGCCGGGTTGCAGACCGGGTACTGCGGGGACACCGGCGGCGGGTGGAGCAAGCAGATGGTGGCCCACCGCAGCCAGCTGCACGTCGTGCCCGAGGGTGTGCCCGACGAGCTGGCCGTGCTGGCCGAGCCGCTGGCCTGCGCGATCCACGCGGTACGCCGGGTGGCGCTGGCCCCCGGCGCGACCGTGCTGGTGGTCGGCGCGGGCACGGTGGGCCTGTTCACCATCCTGGCGCTGCGCGAGTTCACCGAGGTGGGCGGCATCCACGTGGTGGCCAAGCACCGCCACCAGCAGGTGCGGGCCCGGCAGCTCGGCGCGACCGAGGTGATCGAGCCCAACCGCGCCGCGCGGGCCGTGCGCCGGCTGACCGGCGGCACCCTGGAGAGCCCGGTGATGGGCGCGGAGTACCTGCTCGGCGGGGCGGACGTGACGTTCGAGTGCACGGGCGGCGGGGGTGTGGACACCGCGCTGCGGCTCACCCGCGCGGGCGGCACGGTGGTGCTCACCGGCATGCCCTCCACCACGGTGGACCTGACCCCGGTCTGGTTCCGCGAGCTGCACCTGGTCGGTGCGTACGCGACCGACTCCGGTGGCGTGCCCGAGGCCGGCGGTGGCCGGGAGGGCGACTTCGACCGCGCGCTGGACCTGGTCGGGCGGGCCCCGCTGGACGGGTTCGTGGACGCCCGCTACCCCCTGTCCCGCTGGCGGGAGGCGGTCGGCCACGCCGCCGACGCCGGACGCCTGGGCACCGTCAAGGTCGCCTTCGACCTGGCCGAGATCTGAGGAGACCGAGATGAGCAGACCCGGATTCGTACTCGAAGTGGACGAGCGCACCCCCTCCCTGCTCGTGCACCAGGGCGAGGGCTTCCGGCTGGAGAAGTTCCCGCTGGGCACGCGCGTGATCTACCCGCCCGACTCGCTGCCCGGCATCCGCGACCTGGACGCGGCCATCCGGCACGCGCTGCTCAACCCGCACGGCACCCCGCCGCTGCCGGAGCTGCTGCGCCCGGACATGAAGCTGACCATCGTCTTCGACGACATCTCGCTGCCGCTGCCGCAGATGCGCCCGCCGGACATCCGGGGCCGGATCATCGAGCACGTGCTGGAGCTGGCCGCCGCGGCCGGGGTCGACGACGTCGAGCTGCTCGCGGCGAACGCGCTGCACCGGCGGATGACGCCGGCCGAGCTCAAGCGGGCCGTCGGCGACCGGGTGTTCCGCGCCTTCTTCCCCAAGCACCTGCGCAACCACGACGCCGAGGACCCGGACGGGATGACCCACCTGGGCCTGACCCGGCACGGCGAGGACGTCGAGATCAACAAGCGGGCGGCCGAGAGCGACCTGCTGGTGTACGTCAACATCACGCTCACCGCGATGAGCGGCGGGCCGAAGTCGGTGGCGGTCGGGCTGGGCTCGTACAAGAGCCTGAAGCACCACCACAACGTGCACACGCTGCGGCACTCGACGTCGTTCAACGACCCGCCGAACTCGGCGATGCACCACTCCTACCACCGCATGGCCAAGGTGGTGGAGGACCACGTCAAGGTCTTCACCATCGAGACCACGCTGAACGGCGACAACTTCCCCGAGGCGACGAAGTTCCTGCAGAAGCGCGAGTGGGAGTGGAACCTGCGCGACCAGGCGTCGCTGCTGGCGTTCAAGAAGGCGAACGAGCTGACGCCGCTGAAGCTGCGGCGCGAGATCTGGCAGCGCAACGACGCGCCGTTCGGGGTGACCGGCATCCACGCGGGCGACCCGAAGGAGGTGCACCCGCTGACGCTGGCCAACGTGCACCGCCAGCAGCTGACCGAGATCGACGGGCAGGCCGACATCGGGGTGTGGGGGCTGCCGTTCCTGTGCCCGTACAACGTGAACTCGATCATGAACCCGATCCTGGTGATGAGCCTGGGCCTGGGCTACTTCTTCAACCTGTACCGCAACAAGCCGATCGTGCGGCAGGGCGGGGTGGCGATCTTCTACCACCCGATGCCGAACGACTTCCACCAGATCCACCACCCCAGCTACATCGACTTCTTCGAGGAGGTGCTGACCCAGACCACGGACCAGGCCGCCATCGAGTCGAAGTTCGAGAAGCAGTTCGCCGAGGACCCCTGGTACACCCACCTCTACCGCAACAGCTACGCCTACCACGGCGTGCACCCGCTCTACATGTGGTACTGGGGCGCCCACGCGATGGAGCACCTGGGCGACGTCATCTTCGTCGGCGCGGACCGCAAGGCCGCCGCCCGGATGGGCTTCCGCAGCGCGTCCACGCTGGCCGACGCGCTGGAGATGGCCAAGGACACGGTCGGCGGCAGCCCGTCGATCACGTACCAGCACACGCCGCCGGCCACGCTGGCCGACGTCCGGTGAGAGGAAGCCGATGACCTTCCGAAGCGATCTGAAGCAGCTGCTGGCCGGGCGGGACTTCCGCGGGCGCTCGCGTACGCCGCGCTCGGCCGTGCCGTTCCGGAAGCCCAGCCCCGGGCTGACCTTCCGGACCGCGTGGACGCGCAGCAAGGCGGCGCGGGCCGCCCGGCGCGGCCTGCACGCGGGGGTGCTCAAGCCCCTGGTCTGGGCGCAGACCCGGCCCACCGTCGAGGGCACCGAGTACCTCGACGGGCTCACCGGGCCGGTGATCTTCGCGGCCAACCACGCCAGCCACCTGGACGCTCCGCTGATCCTCAACACGCTGCCGAAGAACTTCGCGGGCCGGGTCGCCGTGGGCGCCGCCGCGGACTACTTCTTCACCGCCCGCTGGCGCGCGATCGTCACCACGCTCGCGTTCAACGCGTTCCCGGTGGAGCGCTTCGGCGGCTCGGCGAAGCAGAAGCAGGCGAGCCTCGCGCCGCAGCTGCTCGACCTGGGCTGGAGCCTGCTGCTGTTCCCCGAGGCGAGCCGCTCGCAGGACGGCTGGATGTCGCCGTTCCGCATCGGCGCGGCGTTCCTGGCCTGGTCGCGCAAGGTGCCGGTGGTGCCGGTGGCGATGCGCGGCACGTACGCGGCGATGCCGCGCGGCGAGTGGGCCATCATCCGGGGGCGGCCGTCGCTGACCGTCCGGTACGGCCGCCCGATGCTCCCCCACGAGGGCGAGGCCGCCCGCGACTTCAACGTCCGGGTCGCCGACGCGGTGCACCGGCTCTGGGCCGAGGAGGAGCTGGGCTGGTACCGGGCGCTGCGCGAGTCGCACGCCGGCCGGATCGAGCGGCCGTCCGGGCCGCGGGGCGCGACGTGGCGCCGCCTGTGGGAGGCCACCCGCCCGATCCGCGCCGATCGCCCCGAGCGCATCTGGTCGTCGTCCTCCCGCTGACCCGACCGAAGCTCCGTGCGCGCTGGTCTGACAGCGTGCACGGAGCTTCGCTCGTCTCGGCGGATCAGGCGGCGACGGGGAGCTCGTTCATGGAGCCGGAGCGGAACGCGACGACCTCCACCGAGAGCTGGCCGAAGCCGGACTCGCGGAGCAGGTTGCGCACCTCGACGTCGCGCTCGATCCAGCAGACGGCGTCGGCGTCCACCTCCACCCGGACGGACTCGCCGAGGTCGCGTACCCGCAGGTCGCGGTTGCCCAGGCCGTGCAGGTGCCGGCGCAGCACCGCCTCGGCCCGCTCGACCCGGGCCAGCCGGGCCGAGGTGATCGAGATGCCGTACGCGATCCGGCTGGACAGGCACGCCGCGGCGGGTTTGTCCCAGGTGCGCAGGCCCCAGTGGCGGGCGATGGCGCGCACCTGCTCCTTGCCGACGCCGAGGTCGGCCAGCGGGGTGCGGGCGCCGCGCTCACGGGCCGCGACGATGCCCGGCCGGAACCGGTCGCCGAGGTCGGTGGCGTTGGTGCCGGTGGCGATCGCGGCGTATCCCTCGGCCGCGGCGGTCTCCAGGGCCGCCTCCAGCAGCGTGCGTTTGCAGAAGTAGCAGCGCTGCATGCCGTTGGCCGCGTACTCCGGCACGTCCAGCTCGCGCGTGGCGGGGGTGTGGTGCGCGACGCCGAGCTCGGCGGCCAGCCGCCGGATCTCGACCAGCTCCTCGGCGGGCAGCGACGCGGACACGGCGGTGAGCAGGCCGACGCCGGCCGGGCCGAGGGCGCGGACCGCGGCGGCGGCCACCACGGTGGAGTCGATGCCGCCGGAGGCCGCGACCAGGGTCCGCCCGTATCCGGCGATCTCCTGGACGAGCAGGTCGGCGAGTTCGGCTGTGCTGCGGTCTCCGTTCATGCGAATCAGGGCTCCCTAGTCGACACATGGCGATGTATGGTTAGAGCATAAACTCAACAGACGAGGAAATCATCAGATGAAGCTGGGATACGCGACGCTGGACGTCGATCGCCGCGCCCGCACCGGTGATGCCGAGGTCGTCTTCGGACATGGCAAGACGCCCGAGCAGGTGGTCGGTGCGCTGCGCGGCCTGCATGCGGCCAATCCGGACACCGCCGTGCTGGCGACCCGGGTCGACGAGGCGGGCCGGGAACACTGCCGCCGCAACCTGCCCCGAGCGGTGGTCGACGACATCGGACGGACCGTCGTGCTCGGGCCGCCACCACCGCCGCGCGGCCGGGTGGCCGTGGTCAGCGCGGGCACCTGCGACCTGCCGGTGCTGCGCGAGTGCGCCACCACCATCGCCGTGTTCGGCTCCCGGGCCGACGAGATCGTCGACGTCGGGGTGGCCGGAATTCACCGGCTGTTCGACCAGCTCGACCGGATCAGGGCCGCCGACGTCGTGGTCGTCGTCGCCGGGATGGAGGCGGCGCTGCCGTCCGTGGTCGGCGGCCTGATCGGCACCCCGATCGTCGCCGTGCCCACCAGCGTCGGATACGGCTGGCACCTGGAGGGCGTCACCGCCTGGCTGGCCATGGTGAACACCTGCGCGCCCGGCATCACCACGGTGAACGTGGACAACGGGTTCGGCGCCGGGGTGGCCGCCGCCCGGATCGCGCGTGCCACGGCCAGGGCCGCCGCGTGAGGACGCTGTGGATCGACCCGGGTCAGGGCTGCGCGGGGGACATGCTGCTCGCCGCCCTGCTGGACGCGGGCGCCTCGCTCGACGTGGTGCGCGCAGGGCTGGCCGGGCTGCGCGTGGAGCCGGTCACCGTGGACCCGGTGCAGGTGCGCCGGCATGGCCTGCGGGCCACGTACGCGCAGGTCCAGGCTCCGGAGACGGAGACCGAGCGGCACCTGTCGGACGTGCTGGCCGTCATCGGCAAGGCCGGGCTGCCGCACGAGGCGGCCGCCTTCGCCACCGCCGCCTTCCAGCGGCTGGCCGAGGCCGAGGCACGGGTGCACGGCGTCGGGATCGAGCGCATTCACTTCCACGAGGTGGGCGCGCTCGACGCGATCGCCGACGTGGTCGGGTGCGCGCTCGCCCTGCACGACCTCGACCTGCTGGGCGACGGCGTGACGCGGGTGGTCGGCCCGATCGCGCTGGGCTCGGGCACGGTGCGCGCCGCGCACGGGCTGATCCCGGTGCCGGTGCCCGCGGTGCTGGAGCTGGTCACGGCCGCGGGCGCACCGGTCGCCGAGCATCCCGGGCGGATGGAGCTGTGCACGCCGACCGGCGCCGCGCTGCTGGCCGCGCTCGCCACCGCGTGGGGGCCGCCGCCCGCGGGCACCCCGGTCGCCGTCGGCGTCGGCGCCGGCACGCGTGACCCCGAGACCCATCCCAACGTGGTACGCGTCGTGATCGGCACCGCGACGGCGGCGGCCGGGGCCGGGGACGGCTGGCTCGACGCGGAGCTGCACCGGGTCGACGCCACCGTGGACGACCTCGACCCGCGGGTGTGGCCCACGCTGCTGGACCACCTGCGCGGGGTCGGCGCGGCGGACGCCTGGTGCACGGCCGCCCTCGGCCACAAGGGCCGCCCGGCGCACGTGCTCAGCGTGCTCACCGACGCCGAGCGCCTGGACACCGTGTGCCGCGTGGTCTTCGAGCACACCACCACCCTCGGCGTACGGGTGTCCCGGGTGGAGCGGCGCAGCCTGCGCCGGGACCGGGTGCGGGTGCGGGTCGGCGCGGCCGAGGTCGGGGTGAAGCGGGGCTTCCTCGACGGCCGGGTGGTCACCGCGCAGCCCGAGTACGACGAGGTGGTCGCGGCGGCCCAGCTCAACGGCGTGCCGGTGACGCACGTGCTGGCGGCGCTGCAGGGTCTGGCCACGGTGCGGGGCATCGACGGCCTTGACCAGGCACTGCGCCCGGAATAGAATTCATCAAAAGAGGAGTTATTCCGTTTCCCGAATCCCCGGAGAGGGTGGATACCGTGCTCAAGCGGTTGATCATCGGCGCGATCGTGGTCGGCGCCGTGTACACAGCGGTGCGCACGATCAGCGGCCGTCAGGAGGCGGCGGCGCCGCAGATCGACGGCTGGCGCATCAAGGCCTTCGGCCCCGACGGCGGTGGCCGATGAGGGTCATCGAGGACGTGGCGGCGCTGCCGGACACGGTCGGCGAGGTCTGGGGCCCCACCGACTGGCAGACCGTCGACCAGCAGCGGGTGAGCTCGTTCGCCGACGTCACCAACGACCACCAGTGGATCCACGTGGACGCCGAGCGCGCCGCGACCGACAGCCCGTTCGGCGGCACCATCGCGCACGGTGCGCTCACCCTGTCCCTGTGCACGTCGATGGTGGCGGAGCTGGTGCGGGTGCAGAACGCGAAGAGCGTCATCAACCTCGGCTTCGACCGGGTGCGGTTCAACGGCACCGTGCCCACCGGCTCGCGGCTGCGCGGCAGCGCCGAGGTGCGCGACGTGCGCCGGATCCCCGGCGGCTACCGGGTGGTGGCCCGCATGACCATGTCGTCGGACCGCAGCCCGCGCCCGGTCTGCGTGGCCGACCAGATCTTCGCCGTCATCCCCGACGAGGCCGCCGCTCCCGCCTGAGTGCCGGCCGCACCGATGCGAGGCTTCTGCCACGCCGTTCCCGCGGCGTGACAGAAGCCTCGCCTCACGTCAGGGCCGGACCGGCGTGTGGCATCCCTCCACTACGGACACGTTTGCTTCGGGATTGTTGCACCGTTGCTGCGGTATGATGTCCGCGTTGTCATCGTTGACGGCCGGGATGAGGGTGTGCCCCATGGTTGCGCGAGAGCAGACGGTGGCAGACGCCGGCGAGGTGCCTCCCGGGGGAGTGCGCCAGGCGATCCTCGAGATGGCTCGCCGCGAGATCGCCGAGCACGGCTGCAGCGGCGCCAGCGTGCGCAGCATCGCGCGGGCCGCCGACGTCGACCCCCGGCTGGTGCGCCACTACTACGGCTCCCGCGAGAACCTGCTGTGGAACGCGCTGTCCGTCGACAGCGACCCGCTGGAGCTGGCCGCGCGGCTGCTGCGGCAGAGCCCGTCCACCATCGGCCGCCGGGCCGCGCAGGCCGTGCTCGCGCCCTGGGAGGACGCCGCCACCGCCGACCTGCACCGGGCGCGGCTGGCCGCGTCGCTGGAGAGCCCGGACGCGGTGGGCAGGCTGGAGTCGGAGTACGTGAGCCAGCTGCTCGGCGCCATCGCGGCAAGCGTCAGCCCGGACCGGCCGCGCCTGCGCGCCGCGCTCGCGGCGACCCACCTGACCGGCGTCTCCATGTGCCGCTACCTGCTGGGCGGCGGCCCGCTGGCCGAGCTGGACCTGGCCGAGCTGGTCCGCGGCACCGGCGCGGTGCTGCAGCGCCTGCTGACCGGCCCGCTGCCGCAGCAGCCCTAGAGCCGGCCGACCAGCAGCCGCTGGAACACCTCGCCGAGCAGGACGGCCGCCTGCTGCGGGTCCAGCGACGCCACCGGTTCGAGGCGGTACACGTACCGCACCGTGGCCAGGCCGACCAGCTGCGCACCGACCAGCGCCGCGCGCCGCTCCACCGAGGCCACGCCGAGCTGCCGGATCACCGGGGCCAGCACGCCCTCGCCGAGCAGGTCGCGCACCGCGTCGGCGGCCAGCGTCGAGGTGTGCACCGAGCGCAGCACGCCGCGCAGGCAGTCGTTGACGTCGGGCTGCGCCCAGTGCCGCAGGAACGCCGCGACCAGCCGCTCGCCGAGCAGCGCGCGGTCACCGTCGATCTGGGCGGGCAGGTCGTCACAGCGGAACGCCTGGCCGACCGCGGCCTCGAACAGGCCGTCCTTGGTGAGGAAGAAGTGATGGATCAGGGCGGTGTCCACGCCCGCCGCGGTGGCGATGCCGCGGGTGGTGGTGCCCTGGTAGCCGTGCGTGCCGAACTCCCGCCGGGCGGCCGCGAGCACCGCCTGGTAGCTGGAGACCGGGCCGGGGCGGCGTCCCGTCGGCTTGGGCACCGGGCCCTCGCCTCGCTCCTCGGACATCGCTCCTCCTTGTCCGGTCGACGCCGATTCCATTGACGGTCGATGATCCCTATGTAGAATGATCGGAATGCGGAAAACGAAAGCCGTCCTCGGTAGCCTGCTGTTTCTCTGTGTAGCTCCGGGGACGGTGGTCGGTCTGCTGCCCTGGTGGATAAGCCACTGGCGCCCGGGGCCGTCCGTGCCGGCGCAGGGCCTGCTCACCGCGGCGGGCTGGGTCCTCATCGTCGTCGGCGTCGCTACCCTACTGCACTCCTTCCTGCGGTTCATCGTCGAAGGGCTCGGCACGCCGGCCCCGGTCGCGGAGACGGAGCACCTGGTCGTCGGCGGGCTCTACCGCTTCGTCCGCAACCCGATGTACGTCGCGGTGGACATGGCGATCCTCGGCCAGGCGGCGGTGCTGCGCAGCACCTCGCTGCTGGTCTACTGGGTCGTGGTGTCGCTGGGCCAGGCCGCGTTCGTGCACTTCTACGAGGAGCCCCGGCTGCGCGCCCGCTACGGCGAGTCCTATGACGAGTACCGGCGCGCGGTGCCCGCCTGGTTCCCGCGGCTGCGCCGCCGCGAGCCGTCCCCGGCCGAGGAGAACGCGGGCTGATCATAGGAGGTCGGTCGCGCAGGACGAGACCGGCCGGAGCCTGGCCAGCGGCAGGTCGGAGCGGGTGAACGCGGCTCGGGTGGTCACCGTCATCTCCGACGGCGTGCCCTCGATCGTGATCGACAGCTCGCCCCGGGCGTCGTCCTCGCCGCCGGGCATCCCCCAGATGGTGACCGTCCGCTGTGAGGCCCCCTCGGGCAGGTCGAAGCGCACCAGCCGGACGTCCGGCTGGCTGCGGTCGCCGCGGCCGGCCAGCGTGGTCAGCTCCATCGACACGTCACCCTCACCACCGCCGCCGCCGGTCTGCACGTACGTCAGCACGCCGCCGGTGCCGAGATACGAGATCTGCAGCGTCAGCGCGTGCCACACGTGCTGCGCGCCCAGCGGCAGCATGCTCGCGGTGACGAGCAGGCCGTCGGGCTCGAAGTGGACGATGCTGGCTCCGTTGCAGCGCAGGCGGACGGCGTTCATGGTGAGGGGGACCCTTCGATCGATCGATGGCCGTGGTTCGACTCCGTACCACACTAGGTCCATTTAAGACCTTCGCGGGATGTCCGATCGGCCAAAGAGCGGATATGCGACGGACGCCGGGGAGGCGCTCGACCGGGGCGCGGAAAGGGCCTCCCCGACGTGCCGGGGTCAGCCCTTGACCCCGGCCAGTTCGGGCGCGGGGGCCGCGCTCGCCTGCTCGGGAGCGGGGCCGTGGCCGTGCGCCTTCGGGCGCGACCGGGGGATGCCCAGCGCGACCAGGAAGCCGACCGCCAGCGCGATCGCCGCCACCTCGTGCGCGGCGACCAGGCCGTCGACGAAGGACTGCGGGCTGGTGAAGCCGCCGTACTCGGCGAACATCACGCCCGCGACCGCGACGCCGAGGACCGTGCCCACCTGGCGCACCGCGTTGGTCACGCCGGAGGCGACGCCGTCGAGGTTCGCCGGCGCGAAGTTGATCGCCAGCGCGGCCACGGCCGGCATGAACAGGCCCAGGCCGAACCCGGCCAGGATGAACGGCGGCACCAGGTCGCTGTACGGCATGGTCGGCGTCGCGATGAGGCCGATCCAGCCGATGCCCGACGCCAGCAGCGCGAGGCCGAGCACGACCAGCGGCTTGCCGCCGATCTTGTCGCTGAGCCGGCCCGACAGCGGCGCCGCGATCAGCGGCATCGCGGTCATCGGCAGGGTGCGCACGCCGGCCTCCAGAGGCGAGTAACCCATGATGGTCTGCAGGAACTGCGCGCCGAGGAACACCGCCGCGAACGCGCCGAACGGCATGATCATGGCGATCACCGTGGTCAGCGTGAAGCCGCGGCTGCGGAACAGGCCCGGCAGCACCATCGGCGCCGCCGCGTGCCGCTCCCACCACGCGAACGCCAGCACCAGCAGGCCGCCGCCGATCAGGCCGGTCAGGATGCCCGGGTCGTCCCAGCCCAGCTCGTGCCCGCGGATGAGGCCGTACACGACGCCGAACAGGCCGACCGTGATGAGCAGGGTGCCCAGCGGGTCCAGCTTGCCGGCGCCGCCGCGGCTCTCCCGCACCAGCGGCATGATCAGCAGGAGCACCGCGCCGATCGGCACGTTGATCCAGAAGATCCACTGCCAGGACAGCGCCTCCGTGATGGAGCCGCCGACCACCGGGCCGAGCGCGATGCCGAGGCCGACCATCGCGCCCCACAGGCCGAACGCGTGCCCGCGCTTCTCCGCCGGCACGACGCTGGCCAGCAGGGTCATCGTGAGCGGCATGATGATCGCGGCGCCGAAGCCCTGCAGCGCCCGCGAGCCGGCCAGCGTGCCGAGGTTCGGCGCGGCGGCGGCCGCGGCCGAGGCCCCGGTGAAGATGACCAGGCCGATGCCGAGCAGCAGGCGGCGGCCGAACCGGTCGCCCAGCGCCGCGCCGACGAGCAGGAAGACGGCGAAGGTCAACGTGTAGGCGTTGACGATCCACTCCAGACCGGAGATGCCGATGTTCAGGTGACGCTGCATCTCCGGCAGTGCGGTCGTCACCACCAGGGTGTCGACGGCCACCATGAAGACGCCGACGAGTGCCGCAACCCAGGTCCAGGCGGTACTGGGTTGCCTCCTTCCAGTTTCCACGTGACTACTCCCATCGTGGCGTGACGACGACTCCGGCTGAAGTCATCGAGTGACGAAATCATCGTACGATCAATTATGGTCCCGGTCCAGCGTGATCCATGCCAATCGGTCGATATGGGCGGTCTCACCCCGCCCTGCGCAGCCGGGCGACCGGCTGGACGAGGTACGCCCCCAGCACCGGCCCCACCGCGGCGGCGGCCCGGCCCACCGGCAGGCTCGCCAGCGGCTCCGAGCGCAGCACGTACCGCACGATGGCCAGCCCGATCAGGTGGGAGCCGATCAGCGCGGCGCGCTCGGCCGGGTGGTCGGCGCCGGCGGCGGCCACCGCGGCCGTCAGATGCTCGTCCAGGCAGTCGCGCATCAGCCCCGCCGCCGCCGGGCTGGACGGCACCGAGCGCAGCACCGCCAGCAGCCGCGGCCGCACCTCGGCCTGCTCCCAGTGCGCCAGGAACACGGCGACCAGGCGCTCTCCCACGCCGTCGAGGGGCGCCCGGACCAGGTCGGCCAGCCCCGCCGGCACCGCGGCGCCGGCCACCGCGGCGGTGAACAGCCCCTCCTTCGACCGGTAGAAGTGGTGCACCAGCGCCGCGTCGACCTCGGCCCGCGCGGCGATCGCGCGGACGGTCACCGAGTCCAGCCCGGACTCGGCGAACATCGCCAGGGCGGTGTCGAGGATGCGGTCGGCGGTGTGGTGCGCGCCGGGACGCCGGCCGGGGCGCCGCCAGCCCGGTGCGGCGGGCTCGGACACGGCCTGCCCCCGCGCCGTCACGGCAGGATCCCGGCCGGCCGCATCGGATCGGCCGCGGGCGCGGCGATCCGGGCCAGGAAGTCCAGCGACACGTCGCCCACGGCGGCGAGCCCCGCGCCCTCGTCCCGCACCTCGACCTGCACCTCGCCCGGCTCGCCCGCATCCGGCCGCACCAGCAGACGCGCCGGCAGCGCGACGCCGTCCAGGTGCAGCGTGCCGCGGTAGACGCCCGGCGTGGGCAGCGCCGCGTACGGCGCGGGCCGCACCGCGAGCCGCCCGCGCCCGGCCGACGGCCGCGCCGCCCGCCCGGCCACCCCGGCGATCCGGTGCGGCCGCCCCAGCACCTCGCGCGCGCCGAGCAGGTCACCCGCCGCGATCAGGCCCCGGGCCAGCGTCGAGGAGTACGCCGCACCGGCGTAGCTGCCCGCCGCCCGCAGCTCCAGCACCTCGACCGAGAACCCGTGGATGATGCCCAGCGCCGCCAGGTCGTCCACCCCGCCCGCGGCGAACCGTCCGAACCGGAAGTCCGCGCCCTCCACCACCAGGCTCGCGTTCAGCCCGTCGACCAGCACCGACTGCACGAAGTCGCCCGGCGTCAGCGCCGCGAACCGGTCGGTGAACGGCTGGGTGATCAGGTAGTCCACGCCTAGCCCGGCGAGCAGCCGGGCCCGCTCGCCCGCGGTGGTGAGCTGGGCGGGCGCCTGCCCGGCGCGTACCACCGAGCGGGGGTGCCGGTCGAAGGTGAGCACCACGCTCGGCAGGCCCAGGCTGCGGGCGCGGGCCACCGCCAGCCGGACCACCGCCTGGTGCCCGCGGTGCACGCCGTCGAACGAGCCGATCGTGACGACGCAGCCCGTCCAGTCCGGCGGCGTCTCAAACGCCGACTGCCACTGCTCCACGGCGGCTCACCGCTCCGTGGCGCTGATCGCGAGGTCGGCCTCGACCGCCGGGGCGGCGAGGGCGTCCGCCGGGGCGGCCAGGGCCTCCGCCGGGAAGTCGTGCGGCCAGCCCACGACCGGCCGGCGACCCGGGTACGGCGTGCCGCACCAGGTGGTGATCGCCGCAGCGGTCTCGGCGGCCCGGTCCTCGTCGTCGATCGTCGTCGTCGACCAGGCGACGTGCCCGTCCGGCCGCACCAGCACCGCCGTCGCCGCGCCCCACCCGCCCGACGCGACGATCCGCCCGGCCACCGTCGTGACCAGCTCGCCCCAGTCGGCTACGTCGGCGGGCTCGGCGCCGCGCAGCTCCAGGTGGAGGAAGGTGCCGTTGCGCAGCAGCTCGTGCACCTGCACGTCGACGCCGCCGGTGGTGTGCAGGGTCAGGCCCGGCATCCGGGTGCCCGCGAGCGCGCCCTCGCCGGGGCCGTCGACGTACGCGGTGGTCAGGCCGGCCACCCGGGCGGCCACCGCCCGCTGCACCCGCGGGCTGCGCAGCACCCGCCCGGTGACCAGCTGCCGCACGCCGCGCACCGGCGGCGACGCGCTGGTGACCATGTGGGTGCCGCGCTCGGTCAGCCGGATCGTGGCCGCGGCCACCGGCCGGCGCTCGACCTCGTACGAGTCCAGCAGGCCGGGCGGGGCCCAGCCGTCGATCTCGGCGGCCAGCTTCCAGCCCAGGTTGAACGCGTCGTGGATGCCGAGGTTCATGCCCTGGCCGCCGAGCGGCGAGTGCAGGTGCGCCGCGTCCCCGGCGATCATGACCCGGCCCACCCGGTAGCGGTCGGCCAGCCGCTCGTGCACCTTGAACCGGGCCAGCCAGCGGGGCGAGTGCAGGCCGAGGTCGTAGCCGAGGATGCGCTCGAACGTCTGCTGCAGCACCTCCATGGTCAGCGGCTCGTCGCTCCACGGCTGCGACCGGTCCAGGCAGGCCAGCCGGTACCACCCGTCGCCGTAGTCGATGGTCACGGCGACCGCACCGGGCGCGGGCGTCAGCCGGACCTTCTCCGCGGGCGGCTTGGCCAGCCGCACGTCGGCCAGCATCGCCGCGTACTGGTGGGTGCTGCCGCCGAAGTCGATGCCGAGCTGCTCGCGCACCACGCTGTGCGAGCCGTCGCAGCCGACCAGGTACGCGCAGCGCTCCGTGCGCTGCACGCCGTCGGTGCGCAGGGTGACCGTCACCCCGGTCTCGTCCTGGGTGAACTCGACGACCTCGGTGCGCCGGACGATCTCGACGCCCAGCTCGCGGGCGCGGGTCTCCAGGATCTCCTCGATCGTGCTCTGCGGGATGACGTTCAGGTACGCGTACCGCGAGTCCAGCGCGGCGAGCTCGATCCCGCCGCCGGTGCTGAGCGTGATCCGGTCGGCCGGGTTGCCGAACTCGGCGAACGTCTCGCCCAGGCCCCGCATGTCGAACAGCTCCATGCTGCCCGGGTAGAGGCCCATGGCCCGCGACTCCTTGGTGCGCCAGGCGCGGCGCTCGATCACGCGCGTCCGCACCCCGGACAGGGCCAGCTCGCACGCGAGCGTCAGGCCGACCGGGCCCGCGCCGACGACGATGACCTGCTTGGACAGTCCCTTGGACATCTCGACCTCCGTAGCCGTTCTCAACGTGTCCGGCGCGACCGCGGCCGCGCCGCCGGGGTGGACTTGGTGACCTGGACCGGCTCGGGCAGGTACGCGGTCTCCCGCAGCCAGGTCAGGTAGGTGTGCAGCAGCTCGGCGTCCAGCGGCGGGCAGCTGATGCCGGTGCCGTCGAGCGCCGTCTCGGCGTTGGCCGTGCCGTAGTCGATGGCCTCCTCGCCGCCGACGACGAACTCCTCGACCACGCCCATCACCGCGTGCAGCTCGTTGGGGCGGTTGCCGTACGAGTCGCGCAGCACCGACCACCAGCGCTCGACCGGCACCACCTCGACCGGCCAGCCGTGCTCGCGGATGATCCGGATCAGGTCGAGGAAGCGCATCTTCTTCGGGTTGATCAGGTGGTACGTGTCGCCGAAGGCGCTCTTGCCGAGCGCGATGGCGACCAGTGCCCGCGCCGTGTAGTCGACCGGCGTCATCTCGATGTCGATGTCGATGTCGGGCGCCAGGCCGAGCTGGACGCAGCCCTTGATGACCCGCGTGGTGAAGTGCGTGGTCAGGCAGGCGCCGCTGCGTGAGTCGCCGAGCACCCGGCCCAGCCGGTGCACGTCCACCGGCAGCCCGCGCTCGCGGGCCTGCTCGACCAGCCGCTCGGCGGCCCACTTCGTCTGCACGTACCCGGTGACCAGGCGGCCGGCCGTGGTGATCGGCTCGTCCTCGGCGATCGCGTGGCGGCCCTGCGCGGGCACGCCCCAGATGCCGTACGTCGACACGTGGTGCACCGGGATGGTGCGGGCGCCGTGCGCGGCCAGGCGCAGCAGCTCCTGCGTGCCGGTCAGGTTCGCCGCTCGGAGCTGGTCGTAGGTGTAGCTGAAGTGGACCCAGGCGCCCGCGTGGAAGATCGCGTCGCAGTCCGCGGCCAGCGCGGCGAACCGCTGCCCGCCCAGTCCCAGCATCGGCTCGCCCAGGTCACCGGGCACGATCACGACGCGGGCGTCGGCGTCGGGCCGCCACGGCAGGTAACGCGTGACGTTGTCCCGCACCCGGGCCAGGCCCTCGGCCGGGTCGTCGCAGCGCACCAGCGCGTGCACCGTCGCGTCGGTGCGGTCCAGCAGCTCGTCCAGCAGGTACGCCCCGACGAAGCCGGTCGCGCCGGTGAGCAGCACGTGGCGCGGCGACGCGGTGACCACCACCGGTCCCTGCGGCACGATCGCCGGGTCGAGCCGCACGTCGCCGTCGATCCAGGCCGGGTCGGTCTGGTCGGGCCGGCCGTCGCCGGTCGCGCCGTCGCCGGAGCCTTCGTCGCCCCAGTGCGCCCGCGCGAACTCGTCGCGGACCAGGGCCGCCCAGTCGGTCACCGTCGGGTGCTCGAACAGCGCGCTCGCCTTGACGCTCACCCGCAGCTCCCGCTTGAGCGCCCGGACCACCTCCATCGCCATCAGCGAGTCGAGGCCGAGCCCGACGATGTCGTCGTCGGGGCCGATCGCGGTCCCGCCGAGCACGCCCGCGAGCACGTCGGACAGCAGCGGTGTGATCAGCTCGCGCGCCGTCCCGGCCGCGTCCGGCGTGCCCGCCAGCGCCACGAGGTCGGCGTACGCGCCGCGCTCGCCGTCGGTCGCCTCGTCGTCGTCGACGTGCAGGGTGCGCAGCACCGGCCGGTCGGTGCGGGCCTCCATGACCGGCTTGTAGACCGACCAGTCCGCCGCGCAGACCACCGCCGTCGCCCGGTCGCCGGCCAGCAGCGGGCCGAGCAGCCGCAGCGACTGCGCGGCGTCCAGCGAGCGCAGGCCGGTGGCGTGCAGGAACGCCATCACCTCGGCGTCGAACAGGGCCGAGGGCAGGTCCCACGGGCCCCAGGCGACGGTCAGCGCGGGCAGGCCCTGCCCCTTGCGCAGGTGCGCCAGCCCGTCCAGGAACGCGTTGCCCGCGGCGTAGCTGGCCAGGTGCTGCGAGCCCCAGGTCGCGGCGACCGAGGAGAACGACAGGAACAGCTCCAGCTCCGTCGACGCGCCGCTGAGCTGGTGCAGCAGCGCGCCGCCGACCACCTTCGGCGCCCAGACCGCGCGGTACTCCGCCGGGGTGACGTCGCGGACGAACGCCGGGCCGGAGACGCCCGCCGCGTGCACGATGCCGCGCAGCGGCAGCCGGTCCTCGGCCAGCTCGGTGAACAGCCGGGCCATGCCGGTGTCGTCGACGACGTCGCAGGCGACCGTGGTGACCTGCGCGCCGAGCCGCTCCAGCCGCCGCACCAGGTCCACCCGCGTACGGTCGGCGGGGCTCAGCTCGCCGTCCCAGGTGTCCCGGCCGGGCAGCGGGGACCGCGCGGACAGCACGATCCGGCCCGCGCCGGCGACCGCGAGCCAGGTCGCGATCTCCTGGCCGATGCCGCCGAAGCCGCCCGTGACCAGGTAGCTGCCGTCGGGCCGGATCACCGGCTCGCGGCCCGCCTCGCCCTCGTGCAGCGGCCGGGGCACCAGGCGCGCGACCAGCACGCCGGTGCCGCGTACCGCCTGCTGGTCCTCGACCGCGGTGCGGCCCAGCGCCTCGATCAGCCGGGCGCACTCGCCGCGCCGGTCGTGCGGGTCCAGGTCGATCGCGCCCGCCCAGCGCTCGGGGTGCTCCAGCGCGACGACGCGCCCCAGGCCCCACAGCGTCTGGCTGACCGCGTCCACCTCGGAGCCCTCGAACCCGGTGCCCGCCGCGCCGCGGGTGACCACGACCAGGCGTACGCCCGGCAGCGTCTCCCCGAGCACCTGCACCAGCGCCGTGACCAGCAGATCGCTGACCGCGAGGTGCTCGTGCAGGCCGCGCGCGTCGGTATGGGTCAGCCGCGGCGCGGCCAGCCCGGTGAGCAGCACGATCCGCGACGGGTCGGCGGTCGAGGCGGCCCAGGAGGTGAGCAGCTCGCGCAGCGCGTCGAGGTCCGGTGCGCAGGCGTCGGCGACGCCCCGCACCGGCGGCGCGGCCACGAACGCCTGCGCGCCGCGGGCCCGCAGCTCCTCGGCGAGCTGGTCGGCGAAGGCCAGCTCGGTGGCGAGCAGCAGGTGCCCGGTGCCGGCGACCGGCACCGGGGCCGGTGTGCCGGGCGGCAGCGGGTGCCAGGCCAGGTCGTAGAGCAGCGTCGCCGGGTCCTGCCAGGCGGTGCGGACCAGCCCGGCGGGCGGCGGGGCGGGCACGGTGACCGTCGCCGCGCCGCCGACGCAGGCGCCGCCCTCGGCGTACAGCCGCACGCTGCCGGTGACGGCCCCCGCCTCGTCCCGGCCGCCGGTGGCGTACACGTAGCGCACCTTCGCCGGGTCGGCGCAGACGAAGCCGCCCAGCCTGGTCCCGTCCACCGGCGCGGCGCGGTCGCTTTCGGACCGTCCCGCGGCCCAGTGCACGGCGGCGAGCGTGGCGTCGACGACCCGGGCGGCGGTGATGTCGGCGGCCGGGTCCAGCGCGAACAGCACCCCGTCACCCTCGCGCCGCACGTGCGCGACCACGTCGCAGGTGAGCACCCGGCTCGCGTTGGCCGCGGCCGCCGCGTCGAAGTCGTGCGTGACCAGGCGGTCGGCCTCGATCGCCATATGCTGCTCGGCGGTCGGCCGGGTGCGCACCACCGCCTCGGCGAGCAGCCGCCACGGCGCGCCGGCCGACTCCCCGGCCGGGTCGGCCGCGTGCACCGCGCACCGCACGCCGGCCTCGTCGATCCGCGACAGCGTCACCTGCGCACCCCGGGCCAGCTCCGCCGCGCCGAGCCGCTCGTGCACGACGAGCTGTTCGAGCACCGTGAAGCGGTGGCCGTACCCGTCGCGGGCCAGCTCCAGCGCGAGCCCCGCCAGCGCGCCGACAGGCAGCTCGGCGCCGTCGCCGTCGGCGGGCGGGCGCAGCCGGTAGAGGGGGAACGCGCCGGGCAGGCGCAGCGCGGCGACGGGCTCGGTCAGCACCGTCTCGCCGAGCGGCGCGGCCGCGGCCGGGGCGGGCGCCGCCTCGCGGAACCAGTACGACTCCCCGTGCCACGGCGTCGTCGGCAGCGCCACGCGCCGGGTGTCCCGCCCCGCGTGCACGGCCGGCCAGTCGACCGTCGCGCCGCGCAGGTAGAGCGTGGCCAGGGCGCGGGGGAGCTGCTGGCGCTCGCCGCCGCGGCGCAGCGAGGCGACGAAGACGGCCTGGTCGTCGTCGACGCAGCGCGCGCCGAGCGTGGACAGCACCGGCTGCGGCCCGACCTCCAGGAACGTCCGGATCCCGTCGGCATGCAGGGTGCGTACGCCGTCGAGGAAGCGCACCGCGCCGAGCGCGTGGTCGATCCAGTACTGCGGGCCCGCGTCGGCGCCGGTCCACCAGGTGCCGGTCACGTTCGAGACGATGGGCAGCCGGGGCTGGTGGAAGGTCAGCCCGTCGAGCACCGCGCGGAACTCGTCGACCATCGGCCGCATCAGCGGCGAGTGGAACGCGTGCGAGACGGTCAGCAGCGTGCCCGCGATGCCCTCGGCGGCCATCGCCTGCTGCACCGCGGCGACGTCGTCGGCCGCGCCCGCGACCACCACGTCGTTCGGGCTGTTCACCGCCGCCAGCGCGACCGTGTCCGGGTAGCCGCCGATGAACCGGGTCGCGGTCTGCTCGTCGCAGCGCACCGCGAGCATCACACCGCCCGCGGGCAGCGCCGACATCAGCCGCGCCCGCGCCACCACCAGCCGGGCCGCGTCGGGCAGCGACAGCACCCCGGCGACCACCGCGGCGGTGACCTCGCCGATGCTGTGCCCGGCCACGGCCGCGGGCTTCAGGCCCCACGACCGCCACAGCGCGGACAGGGCGTACTCGATCGCGAACAGCGCGGGCTGGGTGTAGCGGGTGTCGTCCAGCGGCGTCGGCGTGCCCGCGGTCGGCCAGACCACCTCGCGCAGCGGCCGGTCGAGCCCTTCGTCGAGCAGCGCCGCCACCTCGTCGAACGCCGCCCGGAAGGCCGGCTCGGCGAGCAGCCCGGCGGCCATCCCGGCGTACTGCGAGCCCTGGCCGGTGAACAGCCAGGCGGTCTTGCGGTGCTTGTGCGAGGGCAGGCTCGCCTCGATGACCCGGGTGTCGCGGGTGCCGCGGGCGTACGCGGCGAGCGCGTCGGCGACGCCGTCCACGCCGTCGGCCACCACGGCCAGCCCTTCCGGCTGCCGGGTGCGGCCGACCTGCGTGGTGAAGGCGATGTCGCGCAGCGCGAGGCCGGGCTCGCGGCGCAGGTGCCGGGCGAACCGGTCGGCCAGCTCGGTCAGCGCCTGGCCGGTGCGGGCGTGCAGGAACACGGTCTCGTGCGCCGGGTCGGCGCCCGCGCGCTCGGCCGGGTCGGGGCCCGAGGTCAGCACGGCGTGCGCGTTGGTGCCGCTCACGCCGAAGCTGCTCACCGCGGCCACCCGGCGTTGCCCCCGGGACGGCCAGTCCTGGTGCGACGCGGTCACCCGGACGTTGAGCCGGTCCCACGCGATGTTCGGGTTGGGGTCGGTGAAGTGCAGGTGGGGCGGGATCTCACCGTGCCGCATGGCCAGCACGATCTTGATCAGGCCGGCGATCCCGGCGGCCGACTCCAGGTGCCCGATGTTGGTCTTGGCCGAGCCGACCAGCAGCGGGTCGTCGCCCGCCCGCTCGGTGGCCAGCACGTCGTGCAGGGCGCGCAGCTCGATCGGGTCGCCCAGCGAGGTCCCGGTGCCGTGCGCCTCGACGTAGTCCACCCGGTCCGGTGCGATCCGGGCCTGCGCGAGCGCCCGCTCCACGACATCGCGCTGGGCAGAGGGGTTCGGCACGGTCATCCCGCTGGACCGGCCGTCGTGGTTGATCGCCGAACCGGCGACCAGGGCGAGGATGGTGTCCCCGTCGGCCAGCGCCTCGCTCGCCCGCTTCAGCACGATGACCCCGGCGCCCTCGCCGCGGGCGTACCCGTCCGCGGACGCGTCGAAGGTCTTGCACCGCCCGTCCGGCGCCAGCGCGCCGAACTTGCTCATCAGCACGAAGCCGTACGGCGCGAGCATCAGGTTGACGCCGCCGGCCAGGGCCAGGTCGCACTCGCCGGAGCGCAGCGCCTGGCATGCCTCGTGCACCGCGACCAGCGACGACGAGCAGGCCGTGTCGATCACCTGGCTCGGCCCGCGCAGCCCCAGCGTGTACGAGATCCGCCCGGCCAGGAAGCTCGGCTCCCCGACCAGCTGGTACGCGTCGATGTCGGCCGGGTCGCCGACCTGCTGCCGCAGCCGCACGTAGTCCGTCGTGGACACGCCGAGGTAGACGCCGGTGCGGCTGCCGTCCAGCCGGTCCGGGGCGTACCCGGCGCGCTCCAGTGCCTCCCAGGTCACCTCCAGGGTGAGCCGGTGCTGCGGGTCCATGCCCACCGCCTCGCGCGGCGAGATGCCGAACACGGCGGGCTCGAACCGGTCGACCCGGCCGAGGAAGCCGCCGCGCATGGTGTGCGCCTTGCCGGGGGCGTTGGGGTCGGGGTCGAAGTACGCCGCGGCGTCGGCGCGGTCGGCGGGGAACTCCCCCGTCGCGTCGACGCCGTTGCGCAGCAGCTGCCAGAACTCGTCCGGCTCGGTCACGCCGCCGGGCAGCCGGCAGCCCATGCCGATGATGGCGATGGGCTCGGCGGCCTGCGGCTGGGTGAGCCGCGCCTGCAGTTCTTCGATGGTGCGCAGCGCCTCCACGAGGTGCGGCCGGTAGTCGATGTCGGTCATCACTGCCCTTTCTCGTCCAGCAGGCGGCGGGCTCCGCTCAGCGCCAGGGCCAGTCGGGTCATCAGGTCGTCGTCCGAGGCCTCGTCGAGGCCGTCCGGCGCGGTCGCCGCCGGGGCCGGCGGCGGTGCGGTGCCGGCGGGGGCGGGGACGGCCGCCGCCGGTCCGGGCCGCGGGCCGCCCGGCGCACCGCCGATCTGTTCGAGCACGTGCGCGGACAGCGCCCGGCTCGTCGGGTACTCGAAGGTCAGGGTCGGGGTGAGCGAGCACCCGAACGCGCGCTCCACCGTGGTGCGCAGCGCCATGGACATCACCGAGTCCATGCCGAGCTCGAAGAACCCGACGTCCGGCGCGACGTCGGTCTCGCCGAGCGCGTCGGCGACCGCCGCGCACACCGTCTCCAGCACCCGGTCGAGCCGCTGGTCGGCGTCGAGGGCGAGCACCTCGGCGGCACGGGGCGCGGCGGCGGTAGCGGCCGGCGCGCCGTCGGCGGCCAGCGCGGCGGCCACCGACCGCCGGGCCGCCGGGCCGTACGCCCGCACGAACGCCGCCTCGGCGATCACCGCCCGGTCGAGGTGCGCCACCCCGGACCGCAGCAGCAGGTCGAACGCCTCGCGCAGGTCGCCCGCGTCGGCCGGGGTCACCCCGCTGACGGCCATCCCGGCCGCGTCGCGCACCGACAGGTCGCCGGTGTCGGCCCGGGGCATCCAGCGCAGCAGCTGCGCCGGAAGCCCCGCGGCGCGGCGGGCGGCGACCAGGGACAGCAGCGCCCCCTCGGCCGCCGCCCGCCCCGCCGCGCCCACCGCGCCGAAGTGCGCCGCCGCCGAGCCGGTGACGACGAACATCGGGGTCGTGGCCGCGCCCGCCGCGCCGGTGCCGCGCGTGGCGGCGTCGAGCTGGGCGGCGATCCGGTAGCGGGACAGGTCGGCACCGGCCTCCGCCGGGTCGAACTCGGCGAGCGAGCGCAGCGGCGCGGGCTGCGCCAGGTGCACCACGCCGCCGACGTCCAGCCCAGCCAGCGCTCCGGCGAGGTCGCCGGGCGGGATCACCCGCACCTCGACGCCCTGCCCGGCGAGCCGTTCCGCCACCGGCCGCGATGCGGCAGTCGTGGACCCCGCCGCGGCGCCGCGGCCGCGGGACGGCGCCCGGTCGCTCGTCGCGGTGACCACGGCCAGGCGCCGCATGCCGTGCGCCCGCAGCCAGTCGAGGAAGGTCTCGTTGCGCGGGTCGAGGGCGTCGGTGACGACGTACCAGCGCTCGGGATCCAGGCGGGGCGGCGGCAGCGGGCCGCGCAGCGGGCCGTGGTGCTCCAGGCGGGGCGCGTACCAGCCGCTCTGGGTGTGGACCAGCTCGTCCTCGGGCAGCTCCGGGCCCGCGGTCAGCGCCAGCGCGGCGTGGGCCGCGCCGGACACCCCCGCGGGGACGTCGACGAGCAGCCCCCACGCCGTGCCGATCTCGGTCGCGACGACCCGGGCGGTCGCCGCGGCGGCGGCCGGGCCGGGCCGGGGCGTGACACCCGGGGCGTCGGTCGCGCCGCAGGTCACGATGGACAGCCAGGCGCCGGTGGCGACCGCGTCGCGGGCCGCGGCGACCAGCGCCGCCGTCGCCTCGGGCGCGGGCTCCGCGCCGTCGGCGACCATCACCACCCGGTCGGCCCGGCCCTCGGTCAGCTCCGCGCCCCGCTCGGCCAGCGCCGCGGCGACCGCGACGGCCAGCTCCTCGGCGGCGGGCGAGGCGGGCCGCACGGCCCAGGTGCCGCTCGGCGCGGCCGGGGACACCTCCGCCCGCTCCCACCGCGTCCGGTAGCCGGCACCGGTCCAGCGCTCCGCCTCCTCGGGCGTGACCAGGAACGTGTCCGTCCGCACGAACCGCATCCCCCGCAGCGCGAACAGCACGGTGCCGTCCGGGGCGTACGCCGTCGCGTCGACCGCGCCGTCCGGGCCGACCGCCGCACGGGCCGAGATCCGGTCCGGCGCGGCGGCCCACCAGTCGACGCCGTCCAGGGTGGACAGCTCGACCGGATGCCCGCCGAGCGCCTCGGCGGCGGCCGCCAGCAGCGCCGCGACCGCATCCGGCGCGAGCAGCAGCCCACCCGCCGGGCGAACCGAGCCGGGTGTGGCCGGCACGGCCGGTGCTGCCGCGGGGTGGGCCTGCAGCCGGGCGGCGGGCAGTCCGCCGTCGGCGGGGTGCAGTGTCACGGCCAGCCCGTCACCGTCGCGGCAGAGCCGCAGCTGGGGGCCGCGCCCGCCGGTGGCGAGGGCACCGGACAGGTCCGCGCCGCCGAGCCCGGTGAGCGACAGCGGTGCCGTGCCGAGCGCGTCCCGGGCCGCACCGAGCGCCGCCTCCGCCAGGTCGATCGGCGAGGTCGGGCTGTCGGTGGCGGCGAGCGGGCCGCGTACCGCGTGGTAGCGCACGTCGGGCTGGTCGGCCGGGACGAACGCCGGGGCCAGGTGCGGGTGCGGGCCGCCGTGCCCGGCGACCTTCGGGTCGTCGGCCAGCAGCACCGGCACGTCGATCCAGTGCCGCCGCCGCTGCCACGGATAGCGGGGCAGCGACACCACCCGGCCGCGCGGGGTGACCCGGTCCGGGTCGAGGCGTGCCCCGTGGACGAAGAGCTGGGCCACGGCGTCGGCGAACGATCGGGGGACGGGATCGCCGCCGATCGCCGTGACCTGCTGGGGGGCGAGCCCGGCGAGCTCGCTCGCGGCCGGGCCGCCGGTGACCGCCACCGCCAGCACCGGCCCGGACCTGGCCAGCGCCGACGCGGTGGCATGTGCCCACGCGTCCGAGCCGTACCAGGGGGCCAGCGGGTCGCCGGTGCGTGCGGTCGCGGAGGTCGAGTCGAACAGGACGGTGCCGGTGCCGCGCGCGGTCGGGGTGCCCCGGCCGGCCGCGACGCGTACGCCCTCGGCCAGGTCCAGCGCGCCGCCGCACACCGCCGCCGCCACCTCGCCGACGCCCCGTCCCACGTGCACGTCGGGGTGCAGGCCCTGGGCCTGCCAGAGCCGGGCCAGCGCGACCTGCACGGCCAGCGCGGCGACCCGGTCCCCGGTGAACCCGCCGCGCAGCCGCTCCCGCAGGTCCGTGCCGAGCTGGGCGGCGATCTCGGCCGCGCACTCGTCCAGCGCGGCGGCGAAGACCGGCTCCCGGTCGGCCAGCGCGTTCCAGTCCAGGTCGGGCAGGGTGGCGCCGAAGACGAACGCGGTTCGGGGCTGCGTACCGGCCGGCACCACGCCCGCGTGGCGCGGGGCGGCCAGCGCCTCGGCCAGCTCGGCCGCGGTGCGCCCGACGACCGCGCGGCGGTGCTCGTGGTGCGCCCGGCGGAAGGCGGTGTGCGCGGCGTCGCGCAGCCCCGCCTCGTCCAGCCCGGACACGTGGTGGCGCAGGCGGTCCAGCGCTTCGGCGAGCACCGGCTCGCCCGCCCCGGAGACCGGCAGCACGTAGTACCGCCCGGTCGCGGGAGTCTCGACCGGCGTCGCGGCCGGGGCCTCGCTGATGACCACGTGCGCGTTGGTGCCGGTGAAGCCGAACGCGCTGACCCCGGCCAGCCGGGGCTCGGGGCCGGGCGGCCAGGCCGCGCCCGCGGCGCTCACCCGCAGCGGCAGCCGGTCCCAGGCGACCTGCGTCGACGGGTCGGTGAAGTGCAGGTGCGGGGGGATCTCGGCGTGCCGCAGCGCGAGCACCGTCTTGATCAGACCGGCGATGCCGGCGGCCGCCTCCAGGTGCCCGATGTTCGTCTTCGCCGAGCCCACCAGCAGCGGCCGGGCCGGATCACGCCCGGTGCCGTACGCTGCGGCGAGCGCGCGCAGCTCGATGCCGTCGCCGAGGCGGGTGCCGGTGCCGTGCGCCTCGACGTACCCGACGGCGGCCGGGGCGATCCCGCCGCGGGCCAGCGCGGTCCGGATCACCTCGGTCTGCGCGTCGGTGCTCGGCACGGTCAGGCCGCCGCTGGCGCCGTTGTGGTTCACCGCGCTGCCGCGGATCACCGCGTACACCCGGTCGCCGTCGGCGATCGCGCTGCTCAGCCGCTTGAGCACCACGGCGCCCGCGCCCTCGCCCCGGCCGTAGCCGTCGGCGGCGGCGTCGAAGGTCTTGCACCGCCCGTCGGCCGACAGCGCCCCGCCGGCCGACATGGCCAGGTAGACGGTGGGCGTGGCCATGATGTTGGAGCCGCCCGCGACGGCCAGGTCGCACTCGCCGGAGCGGATGCTCTGGCAGGCCAGGTGGACGGCGGTGAGCGAGGCCGAGCACGCGGTGTCGACGGACAGGCTCGGCCCGCGCAGCCCGAGGAAGTACGACAGCCGCCCGGACGTGCCCGAGAACGAGTTGCCGGTGCCGTAGTAGAGGTCGACGTTGCTCGTGTGCCGGGTGACCAGCTGCTGGTAGTCGGTGGTGTTCAGCCCGGCGAAGACCCCGGCCCGCCCGGCGGCGTCACCGCGCGGGTCGACCGCCGCGTCGTCGAGCGCCTCCCACGCGACCTCCAGGAAGATCCGCTGCTGCGGGTCCATGCTGCGGGCCTCGCGGGCGGACACCCGGAAGAACTGGTGGTCGAAGGTGTCGACCCGGTCCAGGAACGACCCCCGCGCGGTGGCGACGGTGCCCGGCGCCTGGTCGGCGGAGAGCAGCTGCGCCGCGGGCCAGCGGTCGGCGGGCACCTCGCCGCTGGCGTCCACGCCGTCGCGCAGCATCCGCCAGTAGCCGTCGGGTCCCTCGTCGCCGCCGGGGAAGCGCGCGCCGATGCCGATGATCGCGATGGCGTCCTCGTCGGCCCCCACGCCGTCGGCGGGTGGGGCTCCGGCCGCTGCGCCGTCCTCGGGTGGCGCTCCGGCCGCCCCGGCGCCGGGCACCCCCTGCCCGGCTGCCGGGGCGGCGGGCGCCGCCGGTCCCGCCGGGCCCACCCCCGGCGCGACGGCGGCCGCCACCGGATCCGCTGGCACGGCCTCCGGCGACGTCGTCGTGAGGGAACTCGTCGGCGCGGTGGCCGGTGCCGTGGGTCCGGCCGGCGTTCCGGCGGTCTGCGTCCCGTGCCCGGCCTGCGGGCTCGCCACCGGCGCGGCCGGGGCGGACGGCTGCGGTGCGGGCTCCGCCGGAGCCAGGGTGACGACCAGCTCGGCTGTCTGGTCGATGCTCGGGTGGTCGAGCAGCTCGCCGGGACCGACGTCGCAGGCCCACCGCTCGCTGATGGCGCGGGCGAGCCGGCCCAGCGTGAACGAGTCCATGCCGAGGTCGAAGAAGCCCTGCGCGCGGGACAGCCGCTTGTCCGGGTCGTGCCCGAGCAGCGTGGCGGCCATCCGGGTGATCTCGACCGCGACGTCCTCCCGGGACACCGGCCGGACCTCCGCCACCTGCGCGGACACCGTCACCGCCGCACCGCCGGGGGCGGGGCCGGCGGTGGGCGTGCCGTCCGGCAGAGGTGCCCGGGGAGCGGGGATGCGGGCACCGGCTGCGGCCGGGACCGCCGTGGCCGCCGGCTCCGGTTGCGTGGCCCGCGGCGTCGTGGTGATCGGCGGGCCGGCGGCGGGGCCGCTCTGCGCTGCGGCCGGTGCCCCGCCCTGTGCCCCGGCGGTCACGCCGGCCAGCCAGAATCGGCGCCCGGCCAGCTCGGTCGCGGGCAGCGGCACCGGACGGCGCGGTGGGGTGAAGACACGATCCCACTCGACCGGCGCGCCGGTGACGTACAGCGCCGCGAGCGTGTCGGCGACGGCGGCCACGGCGTCGGGCGCGTGGTTGAGCGCCGCGTACACCCGGCCGGTCCGCTTGCGGTGCCGCAGCGCGGCGGTCAGCTGGGACGACAGCACCGGCCCGGGGCCGAGCTCGAGGAAGTGGACGGCGCGGCGGCCGAGGAACTCGTCGACGGCGGGCCAGAGCCGATCCGGACCGACGAGCTGGCCGATCCGGTCGGCGTCGTTGACGTAGTCGGCGGGCAGCGCCAGCAGCGGTACGCGCGGCGGCCGGACGGTGAGCCCGGCCGCGAGCGCGGCGGTCTCGGCCGAGCCCGGGTGCAGGTCGAACGCGGTGAGCGGGCGGGCGGGGCCGCAGGTGATCCCGGCGCCGCGCAGGGTTGCGGCGGCCTGGCGGATCGCGCTACCCGGCCCGGCGAGCACGACCGTGGCGGGGCCGAGCACGTCGAGCACGCGCACCCCGGCGATCGGGGCGACGGCCGCGGTGACGTCGTCGACCGTGCCCTCGGCGACGACCAGCCGGTCGGCGGCGTCGGCGGCGGGCCGCGCGGCGGCGCGCAGGGCGAGCCGCATTGCGTCGGCGGTGTCGAGCACGCCCGCCGCCGCGGCGGCCGCGATCCGGCCGGGCCCGTGGCCGAGCACCGCCACGGGCGGCAGCCCCCACGACTCCCACAGGCGCGACAGCGCGAGCTGCACCGCGACCAGGACCGGGAGGTTGACCGCCGGCTCGCGGGAGGAGGCCGCGTTGCTGCGGCCCAGCTCGGTCAGCAGCGACCAGCCGGCCTCGGCCTCGATCACCGCCGCGCACGCGTCGAGCGCCGCACGGAACACCGGCTGCGTGCGGTAGAGCCCGAGGCCCAGCCGGGGGTGCGCGGCCGCGCCGGTGAAGGCGTGGACGAAGGGCAGCGGCCGGGCGTCGGCGGTGTCCCCGGCCCGCAGCGCCGGATGCTCGGCGCCGTGGGCGTACGCGTCCAGCGCGGCCCGCGCCTGCGCGATGTCGCCGGCCCGCACGGCGAGCCGGCCGGCGAAGTGGGTGCGCCGCACGGCGGCGGTGGCGAACAGGTCGGCCCCGTCGGGCGCGTCCGGAGCGGCGAGCGCCGCGCCCAGCTCGGCCGCGTGCCGGCGGAGGCGGACGTGGTCCGGTGCGGACAGCAGCAGCAGCGGCATCGCGGCGGCGGGGCGGCCCTTGCGCGCGGCGGGCCGGCGCGGCACGCCCGCGCCGAGGGCGGGCGGGGAGGCGAGGATCAGGTGCGCGTTGCTGCCGGACAGGCCGAACGCGCTGACCCCGGCGTAGACCGGGCCGTCGGTGCCGGCCAGCGGCGTGGCGGCGGTGGCCACGGTCAGGCCGGAGGCGCGCAGGTCGTCGATCGGCCGGTCCAGGTGGATCTGCGGCGGGACGACCCGGTGCCGGACGATCAGCATGGCCTTGAGCAGGCCCAGGATGCCGGCGGCGGAGTCGAGGTGGCCGAAGTTGGCCTTGATCGAGCCGATCGGCAGCGGGTCGTCGGGGTCGCGGCCCGCGCCCAGCACGGAGGCGAGCGCGGCGACCTCGATCGGGTCGCCGAGCGGGGTGCCGGTCGCGTGGGCCTCGACATAGGACAGGTCGCGCGGCTCCAGCTTCGCGGCGCGCAGCGCGTGGGCGAGCACCGCCTGCTGCGCCTCGGGGTTCGGGGCGGTGAGGCCGGCGCTGCGGCCGTCGTGGTTGGTCGCGCTGCCCGCGATGACGCCGAGGATCCGGTCGCCGTCGGCGATCGCGTCGGCGGTGCGCTTGAGCACGACCATCGCCGCGCCCTCGCCGCGTACGACGCCGTCGGCGGTGGTGTCGAAGGGGCGGCAGCTGCCGCTGGGCGACAGCGCGCGGACCTTGCTCATGAACACGCTCAGCTCGGGCGCGAGCAGCAGGTTCACCCCGCCGGCCAGGGCGGTGTCGCACTCGCCCGCGCGCAGCGCCTGGCAGGCCAGGTGCACCGCGATGAGCGAGGAGGAGCAGGCGGCGTTGACCATCATGCTCGGCCCGTGCAGGCCGAACACGTAGCCGATGCGCCCGGCGGCGAAGCTGAACTCCTTGCCGCTGGCGTAGTACGGGTTGATGCTGCCGATGCCGGCGGTCTTGGCGTGCAGCAGCGTGTAGTCCATGGCCAGGATGCCCGCGTACACGCCGGTGCGGCTGCCGGCCCACTTCTCGCGGGGGCGGCCGGAGTCCTCCATCGCCGCCCACGCCGTCTCCAGCAGCAGCCGCTGCTGCGGGTCGATCTCGCCTGCTTCCAGCGGGGAGATGCCGAAGAAGTCGGCGTCGAAGGTCTCCACGTCGGCGAGGAACGCCCCGCGCGGGCAGTAGCTGGTGCCGGGCGCGTCGGGGTCGGGGCTGTGGAACTCGGCGCCCCAGCGCTCGGGTGGCACGGCTCCGGTGGTGTCCACGCCGTGGCGCAGCAGGTCCCAGAGCCCGTCGAGGTCGGTCACCCCGCCGGGCAGGCGGCATCCGACGCCCACCACGGCGATGTCGCCGGCCGGTCCGGCATCGCGCTGTCGTGTCTCCATGCGATCCGCGCCTCCCGCTGCTCATCGCGTCCTGACCTGCGCGTCGGTGCCGGTTGCGCGGCCTGCGATCTAAGTCATCAAAAGATGAGTTCTCCTTTTGATGAAGTCTACGTATGATGACATCCATGTCAATGGACATCGCGTGCGCGGTTCCGCACCGGCCGCGGACTACCAGGAAAGGCGGAACGCGATGACTACTTCCGATGACCTCGGTCGCCTTCTCGCCGCTGCGCCGCAGCCCACGCAGGACCGGCCGTCACCGCGCATCCAGGTGTTCTGCCTGCCGCACGCGGGTGGCGGCGCGATGCACTTCCAGAGCTGGCAGGGCTGGCTGCCGCACGCCAGCGAGGTCATCCCGATCGACCTGCCCGGGCACGGGCGGCGCTTCCGGGAGAGCCTGATCGAGGACTGGCAGTGCCTCATCGACGACCTCACCGGCCAGATCGTCGACCGCATCCGGGGGCCGTACATCGTGGTCGGGCACAGCCTCGGCTCGCTGCTGGCGTACGAGGTGGCCCGCAACCTGCAGAACCGGCGCAACTCACCGGCGCTGCTGGTGGTTGCCGGGCGCAACGGACCGGCCGCGGGCCTGTCCCACCGCCCGATCCACGAGCTGCCCGACACGCAGCTGCTGGCCGCGCTCAGCCGCCTCGGCGGCACGCCGGACGACGTCAACGAGCACCCCGAGCTGCTCGAGATGTACCTGCCGATGCTGCGCACCGACCTGCGGCTGGCCGAGACCTACCGGCGCGAGCCGGGGCCGCCGCTGTCCTGCCCGATCGCCGTGTTCGGCGGCCGGCAGGACCCGATGGCCGACTCGCTGGGGATGCTGGCGTGGGAGCGGGAGACCACCGACTCGTTCGACATGACGATCTTCGAGGGCGGCCACTTCTTCCTCACCGCCCGCGCGTTCACCGCGGCGCTCGCCGCACGCCTCGACAGACTCGTCGAGGAGCTGGCGGCGGCGTAACCGCCGCTTTTTCATACACAGACCTGGGGGAACAGGGATGCGGCTCAGTCGTAGACGGGATGAGCAGGAGTCAGTAGCGATCATCGGGATCGGCTGCCGCTACGGCGGCGGCATCGTCGACTTCGACTCGTTCCAGAGGGTGATCGCGGCCGGGGTGGACGCGGTGGGCACGGTGCCCCCGGAGCGGTGGAGCTCGGCGTACAACGCCGACGACCGCACCACCGCGGGCGCGGGGTACTGCGGGTTCGGTGCGTTCCTGCCGGACGTCGGCCGGTTCGACGCGTCCTTCTTCGGCATCCGGCCGGACGTGGCGCGGGAGATCGACCCGCAGCACCGCCTGCTGCTGGAGGTGGCGTGGGAGGCCGCGGAGGACGCCGGGCTCGGCGACGACGACGCGTCGCGCCGCCGGACCGGCGTCTTCTTCGGCATGCTGGCGATGGACTACCTGCTGCTGCACGCCCAGGGCGGCGGCACCACCGCCATCGACAAGAACTTCGCCAGCGGCCGCGAGTTCAGCTTCGCCGCGGGGCGGCTGTCGTACCTGATGAACCTGCACGGCCCGGCGATGACGGTGAACACCGCCTGCTCGTCGTCGCTGGTCGCGGTGCACCTGGCCTGCCGCAGCCTGATCAGCGGCGAGTCGGACGTGGCCCTGGCCGGCGGGGTCAACGTGCTGGTCGCCCCCGACCTCAACATCTACCTGACCAAGCTCGGCGCGCTGTCGCCGACCGGGCGGTGCAAGCCGTTCGACGCGCGGGCCGACGGCCTGGTGCGCGGCGAGGGCGTCGGCGTGGTGGTGCTCAAGCGCCTCGCCGACGCCGAGGCCGACGGCGACCGCGTGCTCGCGGTGATCCGCGGGACCGCGGTGAACCACAACGGGCGCGCCATGACCCCCACCATGCCCTGCGTGGACGCGCAGGTCGACCTGATCGGCGACGCGCTGTTCGACGCGGGCGCGCACCCCGACGACGTGCGCTACGTGGAGGCGCACGGGCCGGGCACGCCGGTCGGCGACCCGGTGGAGGCGGACGCGCTCAGCCGCGTGTTCACCCCGAACCGCCCGGCCGGGCTGCCGCTGTACGTCGGCTCGGTGAAGGCGAACCTCGGCCACACCGACGCCGCGGCGGGCGTGGCCGGGCTGCTCAAGGCGGTGCACGTGCTGCGCAGCGGGCAGGTGCCGCCGCAGCTGCACCACCACGTGCCGAACCCGGCCATCGACTGGGCCCGGTCGTGCCTGCGGGTGATGCCCGAGGGCGCGCCGCTCGACCTGCCCGCGCACGGCCTGGTCGGCGTCAGCTCCATCGGGCTGAGCGGCACCAACGCGCACATCCTGCTGGGCCGCCCGGAGGTCGCGCCGGTGCCGCCGCCCGCGCCCCGCTGGCACGCGCCCCGGTTGGGCTCCCGCCCCAGCCCCGCCCGGCCCGGGTCCGCGCCGTGGCACACCGCCGCCGAGCCGGGTCCGCGCTGGCGGCGCCCGCTGCTCCTGCTGCTGTCCGGCGCGGACGCGAACGGGCTCGCGGCGGCCGCGGACGGGCTGGCCGACCTGCTGGCCGAGACGCCGGTGCAGCGGCTGCCCGACATCCAGCACACGCTCGCGCACCGGCGCTGGCACCTGAACCGGCGCGCCGCCGTGCTGGCGCAGTCGCTGCCGGGGGCGCTGCACTCGCTGCGCGCGCTGGCCGACGGCCGTACGGCGGGCAACGTGATCATGGGTAACACGGCCGCCGCGCTGGACGAGCAGGTCGGCCTGCGGCTGGTCGGGGAGCCGCTGTCCACCCTGGCCTCGGCGCGCTACCTCTACCAGAGCGAGCCGGACTTCCGGCAGGCGTTCGACGAGTGCCGCTCGGCCGTCGGCCGTACGGCGGGCCGGGGCGTGCGGCTGCTCTCCGAGGCGGTCTTCGCCGACCGGAGCACGCACGTGGCCGCGCAGATCTCGGTGCAGATCGCGCTGTGCGAGCTGTGGCGGCTGTGGGGCCTGGCGCCCGAGTCGGTCACCGCCGACGGCATCGGCCGCTACGCCAAGCTCGTGGTCACCGGCGAGGCCGGCATCGACGAGGTGATGCAGGCGGTCAACCGGCGGTTCAACGGGCGGCGGATCGCGGAGCGGGCGCGCTGCCGGCCGGTGCCCGGCCGGTCGCGCCGGGGCGGCGTACGCGTCGAGGTGCCCGGCTCCCACCTGGACGTCCGGCCGAACGCGACGGTCGGGGAGCTGATGGAGGGTGCGGCACACCTGTTCTGCCAGGGGATCACGCTGGACTGGTCGCGGGTGCTGCCGGGCCGGCACCACGCGCTGCCCCGGCGCCGGTTCGGCGGGGAGGTCCTGTGGAGTCCGCATGCGGCAGCGGTGAGTGAGGTGCCGGTGGGCGTTCAGTCACATTGAGCGGACCTCATTGTCAAGCAGATTCCGGGTGGTATGCTGATGAATAATCAGCACACGATGAATTCTGCTGTGAATGGGATCAAAATGGTTAATCAGTCAGCTGACCGCGAGGAAGCGGCGGCCACCAAGACGGTGCGCCGAACCCGCACCGGTCGGCGTCCCGGGGACAGCCGGACCCGCGAGGACATCGCCGTGGCCGCCCGCGAGCTGTTCGCCGAGCGAGGCTACGCCGGCACCACGATCCGCGCGATCGCGGCTCGGGCGCGGGTCGACGGCGCGCTCATCCACCACTTCTACACCGACAAGGCCGGCGTGTTCGCCGCGGCCGTCTCCGACATCGTGCCGCTCAGCAACGGCGTCGCCGAGGTCGTGGCCGAGGCGGGCGACGAGCTGCCCGCCGAGCTGCTGCGGCTCTACCTGGACCTGTGGGAGTCCGACGCCGGGGACGCCGTCAAGGCGATCTACCGCTCGTCGCTGGCCGACCCGACCGCGTCCGGCCTGCTGCGCGACACCAGCAGCGACAAGCTCAACGCGACGCTGGCCCAGGCCATCGACGATCCCGAAGCCGACCTGCGGGCCGCCATCGTGGGCGCGATGTTGTTCGGCCTTGCCGCCTCCCGGCACATGCTCGGCCTGCGCCCGCTGGCCAACGCGAAGCTGGACGCGGTCATCGACATCATGGCCCCCGCGCTCGCCGCGGTCATCAATCCGGAGCAGACCGCGGACGAGCCCGCGAAGAAGTGAGCGGTCACGCCCGCGCGATCCGGAACACGCGTACGTAGCTGCCCCGCCAGTAGCCCAGCGGGAAGCGGTTGCGGTGTGCTTCGCCCTCCACCATCCTGCCGATCACGATGGCGTGGTCGCCGGCCTGGACGGTGTCGTGGACGATCAGCTGCGCGGTGGCCACGGCCGCCCGCAGCTGGGGCATGCCGTTGGCGTCGTCCCAGGCCACGGTGCCGAACTTGTCCGCGACGGGGCTGGAGAACAGCGCCGACACCGCCTGGGCGTCGGCGTCCAGGAAGTTGACCGCGAACCGGCCGCTCGACCGGATCGCGTCCAGCGTCCGGCTGGGCTCCTTCACGCACGCCAGCAGCAGCGGCGGGTCGCCCGACACGCTGCACACGGCCGAGCAGGTCAGCCCCTGCGGCCGCCCCTCGTCGTCGATGGAGGTCACCACGCAGACCCCGCTGGGCAGGGACCCCATCACCGCCCGGAACGTGTCCATGTCCACGCTGGCCGGGTACGGCTCGGTCGACGTCATCAGATCCTCCCCTCGACGATCGCCGCGGTCAGCGCGCCGCGATCCTTCTTGCCGTTCGCGGTGCGCGGCATCGCCTCGACGACGTGCACCGTGTCGATGATCATGTAGGTGGGCAGCCCGGCCGCGCAGTGTTTCTTGAGGCCCAGCAGGGTGGGCCGCTGCCCGGCGGCCGGCACGACGACCGCGTGCAGCCGCGCCCCGAGCCCCTCGCCGGTGGTCAGCACCAGCACGTCGGCCACCGCGGGGTGCGCGGCCAGCACGGCCTCCACCTCGCCCAGCTCGATGCGGTGCCCGCGCACCTTCACCATGTGGTCGAAGCGGCCGACGTACTCGAACACGCCGTCCTCGGCGCGGCGGCCCAGGTCACCGGTGCGGTACGGGCCGAGCTGCGGCTCGCGGCCCCAGTAGCCCACCATCACGGTCGGCCCGGCGACCACGATCTCGCCCTCGGCGCCCTCGGGGTCCAGGAACACCTCGTCGCCGGCGGCGGCCTCGCCGATCGGCAGCGGCCGGTCGCGCTGCAGGTCCGCGTCGGTCACCTCGTACGAGGTGCACACGTTCGTCTCGGTGGGGCCGTACCAGTTCCACAGCCGGATCTTGGGCCAGCCCTGGCGCAGCTCCTTGACCTGCGGCATCGGAAACGGCTCGCCCGCGAACACGCAGGCGCGCATGGCGGGCGGCGGATCGGCGGCGAGCAGCCCGCCCTCGTGCATCATCAGCACCAGCGCCGAGGGCACCGAGTACCAGATCGAGATGTCCTGCTCGCGCATGAACTCGACCAGCTGCGCGGGCGCGTACGCCATCTCGTGCGGGATCAGGTGCACCGAAGCCCCCGCGTGCAGCGCCGCGTAGAGGTCGAACACCGACAGGTCGAAGTTGAACGGCGCGTGGTTGGACAGCCGGTCCACCGGGGTGACCCCGACCAGCTCGACGGCCCAGTCGACGAACGCCAGCGCGTTGCGGTGGCTGATCGCGACGCCCTTGGGCGTCCCGGTCGAGCCGGAGGTGTAGAGGATGTACGCCACGTCGCCGGGCGCGCCGTCCACCGGCGGCAGCGGCCCGGTCGCCGGGGCGTCGAGGTGCTCGAACGCCACCACCGGGCAACCGCCGGGCACCTCCGGCCCGGCCGCGGCGCGCTCGGCGTCGGCGGCGACCAGCGTGGCCGCGCAGTCCTCGGCGATCCGGCCCACCCGCGCCGCCGGGTTGCCCGGCGCCACGGGCACGTAGATCGCGCCGATGCGCAGCGCCGCCTGCATCAGCGCGACGGCGGTGCAGCTCTTGTCGCTCCACAGCAGAATGCGGTGACCGGCCTCGACGCCGGCGTTGCGCAGCCCGTGCGCCAGCCGGTCGGTGGCGCGGTCGAGCTCGGCATAGGTCAGCGTGCCGTCCGGCCCGGCCACGGCCAGGCTGTCCGGGTATCGGGCGGCGGATCGGGTGAGCAGTTCGTGCAGCATCACAACCCCAATTCCTTCGCGATGATGTGCCGCTGGATGTCGGAGGTGCCGGAGAAGATCGTGGCCGGCACGGCGTCGCGCAGCGCGGCCTCGATGCCGTCCGCGCGCTGGTAGCCGCGCCCGCCGAAGACGCGTACGGCGTCCAGCGCCGCGGCGAGCACGCCCTCGGAGACCGCGAGCTTGGCCATCGCGACCGACATCGGGCGCGGGCTGCCCTGGTCCATCTCCCAGCAGGCGCGGTAGAGCAGCAGCCGGGCCGTGTCGGCCCGCAGCTTCATCTCCGCGATGCGGTGCGAGACGGCCTGGAAGTCGGCCAGCGGGCGGCCGAACTGGCGGCGTTCGCGCGCGTGCGCGACGGCGCGCTCCACCAGCCGCTCCAGCAGGCCCAGGTATCCGGCGAACAGGCAGGTGCGCTCCCAGCTCATCGACTGCTGGAAGATCGCGCCGCCCAGGCCCTCGACCCCGAGGACCCGCTCGTGCGGCACGAACACGCCGTCGAACCGGACCGGCCCGGCCGGGCACGAGCCCAGCCCCATCTTGTCGAACGGCTCGCCCGCCACCAGCCCGGACGAGGCGCGGTCCACCACGAACCCGGTCACGCCCAGGTGCCCGGCGTGCGGGTCGGTGGTGGCGTAGGTGACGTACACGTCGGCCGCCGGGCCGTTGCTGACGAAGGTCTTCTCGCCGTTGAGGAGATACCCGCCGTCGGTCTCGGTCGCGGTGACGACCAGCCGGGACACGTCGGACCCGGCGTCGGTCTCGGTCATCGCGTTGCCCGCGATCAGCGTGCCGTCGCTCAGGCCCGGCAGCAGCTCACGCTTGGCCTGCTCGCTCGCGAACTCGGCGATGGGCGCGGCGCAGGCGAACTGGTGCGCGCTGGCGGCGAACACCAGGCCCGTGTCGGGGCAGGCGTAGCCGAGCGCCTCGATCTGCCGGGCGGTGTCGACCGCGCCCAGCCCGCCGCCGCCGTACGCGGTGGGCAGGCAGCAGCCGAGCAGGCCCAGCTCACCGAGGCGCAGCCAGTCCTTGCGGGTGTAGAAACCCTCCTCGCGCGGCGCCTGCCCGAACGCCTCCCGCACGGCCGCGACCGTGTCCGAGTGGCGCCGCTGCTGTTGTGGGGTCCAGCCAAAGTCCACGGTTCCTCCTCGGACGTTCCGCGGTCACAACGGGATGTTGGGCAGGCGGTGCGGCACCGAGCGCCGGTGGCTCAGCGCGCGGATCAGCGTCGACCGGGTGTCCACGGGATCGATGACCGCGTCGACGATCCGGTCGCGCACCGCGGCCGCCAGCCCGTGCTCGGTGCGCCGGTACTCCTCGACCAGCTCCGCCTCCAGCGCGGCGCGGGCGGCGGGGTCGGCGACCGCTTCGAGCCGCCGCCGGTGGGCCACCCGCACGGTGGACTCGACGCCCATCACGTCGACCTCGGCGCCGGGCCAGGCGTAGACCGCGTCGGCGCCGAGCGACCTGCTGTTCATCGCGATGAAGGCACCGCCGAAGGCCTTGCGGGTGATCAGGGTGACCCGGGGGACCTGGCAGGCGGCGAAGGCGTGCAGCAGCTTCGCGCCCCGGCGCAGCACGCCGCTGGTCTCCTGGCTGACCCCGGGCAGGTAGCCGGGCACGTCGACGAGCACCACCAGGGGCACGCCGTACGCGTCGCACATGCGCACGAAGCGGCTGGCCTTGTCGCCGGCGTCGGCGTCGAGGCAGCCGCCCAGCTTCAGCGGGTTGTTGGCGACCACGCCGACGGTGCGCCCGCCGAGGCGGCCCAGCGCGGTCACCACGTTCGGCGCCCAGCGCGGGTGCAGCTGCACCGCGGGCGCGTCGAGCAGGGCGTCGACCAGCTTGGTCACGGGGTAGGCCTGGCGCGGCGACTCCGGCAGCAGCGCGCGCAGGTCGGTGCCGTCGAGCACGTCGCCGGGCTCGCCGAAGCCGCCCTGCCCGCCGAGCAGGCGGACCAGGTCGCGGGCCGTGGCCAGGCAGTCGCCCTCGTCGCGGCGGATCAGGTGGGCCACGCCGCTGTGCCGCGAGTGCACCGCTGCGCCGCCCAGCTCGGTGAAGCCGACCTCGACGCCGGTCGCGTCGCGCACCACGCGGGGCCCGGTCACGAACATCGACGCTTCCTCGGCCATGATCACGAGGTCGGTCAGCGCGGACCCGTACGCCGCGCCGCCCGCCGCCGAGCCGAGCACGACCGAGATCTGCGGGATCCGGCCCGAGGCGCCGACGATGGCCCGGAACACGCGGCCGACGCCGTCCAGCGCGCCCACGCCCTCGCCGAGGGAGGCGCCGCCGGACTGCCAGACGCCCACCACGGGCAGGCCCTTGAGGTCGGCGCGCTCGATCACCTCGGCGACGCGGGCGCAGCCCTCCTGGGTCATCGCGCCGCCGCGGCGGGCGGGGTCGGTCGCGTAGGCCGCGGCCGGCACGCCGCCGATGAGCCCGTAGGCGGCGGCCACCTCGTTGTCGCGGGCCGGCAGCAGCAGGTCGGGGTTGCCGCCGTCGAACAGCGGGAGCAGCCGCGCGCTCGCGCGGTCGGTCGCCTCCGCCACCTGGACGCCTGGTGCGCGACCGGTGTGCACAGTCTCGATCACCGTCATCTGCCGCCCCCGGAGTGTTGTGAAAGAAAACTCATCTGCAGATGAGTATCCGGTCTACACTGGACTTGTCAAGCGTTGAATTCCCCGCTTGTTGAGAAAGGGAGGCCCCGGCCATGGAGATGACGACCCGAGATCTCATCCTCGAGGAGACCCGGCGGCAGATCGCCGAGCACGGGCTGGACGCCACCACCATCCGCGGCGTGGCCCGCCGGGCGGCCGTCGACCCGGCCCTGGTGCGGCACTACTTCCACACCCGGCAGGAGCTGATCGACGAGGCGACCGAGCTGGATCTGGACATCCGCCGCATGGTCCGGGTCGTGGTGCACGGGTCGCCCAAGCTGGCCGGGCGCCGGCTGGTCGGCACCGTGCTGGCGGTCTGGGACAGCCCCGAGGCGGGGCTGGTGCCGATGGCCCGCCTCGCGGCCGCGCTCACCGACCAGAACGCCGCCGCGCTCGCCCGCACCGACCTGATCGAGCAGTTCCTCGGCGAGGTCATCACCCGCCTGGGCGCCGACCAGCCCCGCCTGCGGGCCCAGCTCATCGCCGCCCAGCTGCTCGGCCTCGCGCTGTTCCGCTACCTGGTGAGCGAGCCGGTGCTCGCCTCCGCCACCGCCCCCGGCCTCACCGCGGTGCTCGGCGACGCCGTCGGGTGCTACCTGACCGAGCCGCTGTGACGCACACCAGCCGTGCCGCCAGGCGGGGCGGCACGGCTGGTGACATCGTCGCCGGGCCCTCAGTGCACCGACGCGCTCTCCTTCTCCGCCGCGGAGTAGACCGGTGTCGACCACGCCTCGTGCGCGAGCCGGCGGGCCTGCTCCTCGGCGTTCTGGTTGACCCGGGTCATGGCGTAGCGCAGGATCGGCGGCGCCATCAGCGAGGTCACCACCGCGACCAGCACGATGATGGTGTACGACTTGGTGTCCAGCACCCCCACGCGCAGGCCCACCATGGCCACGACGACCTCCACCACGCCCCGGGCGTTGAGCCCGGCACCCAGCGCGAGTCCTTCCCACTTGTTCAGGCCGCTCATCCAGGCGCCCAGGTACGCCCCGACGAACTTGCCCGCGATGGCGACGGCGAGCACCGCCAGCGCGATGCCGAGCACGGTCGGGTCGCCCAGCACGGTCAGGTCGATACGCAGACCCGCCGTGGCGAGGAAGATGGGGGCCAGCACCGAGAGCACGACGGTGCGCAGCGGCGCGAGGCGCTCCGGATCGACCACACCCGGCCGTCCGATCAGGATGCCGACGGCGAACGCGCCGAACACCGGCTCCATGCCCAGCGCGTGGGTGAGCGAGCCGCCGAGGATCATGAGGCCCGCCACCACCGCGACGGTCGTGCCCCGGTTCTCGCTGCGGTTGGCCAACCGCATCACGGCGTTGACCAGCGGGCGGCCCACCAGCACCGCGAAGAGGATGAAGCCGAGCAGGTAGAGCACCGACAGGGACACCTTCATCGTGCTCAACCCGACCGTGGCCATCGCCGAGACGATCGACAGCAGCAGCCAGCCGACCGCGTCGTCGACGGTGCCCGCCGCGATGGTCAGCTGCCCGACGTCGCGGTGCAGCAGGCGCATGTCGACGAGGGTCTTCGCGATGACCGGGATGGCGCTGACACACATCGCGACGCCGAGGAACAGGGCGAACACGGTGCGCTCGACGCCGTCCGGCAGGAAGGCCGCCGGCAGTGCGTAGGCGAGTGCGATGCCGGCTCCCAGCGGAAGCAGCAGCCCGCAGAGGCTGATCCGGACCGCGGTGATCCCGCGGCGGCGGATGAGCCCCAGGTCCAGGTGGGCACCGGTGATGCCGACCAGCAGCAGGATGCCCAGCAGGCCGACCGCGTCCAGCATGTTCGACTGGATGGCCTTGTGCGGCAGCAGCCACTCCGAGAACGCCGGGGCCACGGCCCCGAGCAGGCTCGGACCCAGCAGCACGCCGGTGAACAGCTCACCGACGATCGCGGGCATCTTGAACCGCTCGGCCACCCGGCCCAGCACCACCGCGACGAGCAGCAGCGTCGCGATCTGGAGCAGGAAGATCAGCACCTCGTGAGCGGGGATCGGGGGATTGGGCTGGAAAGCGTAGGACACGGGGAAACCTCCTAACCTTGACCGGCCGGAGTCCGGAAGACCGGACCCCGGCTCGCGTCCTCGAACTGATCGCCCGCCCGCTCCGGCGGATGTGCCGGGGCATCGCGGGTCGGCCCCCGAACGATGCGGACGGTGAGCGCGCCGGCCGGGAGCCGGCGCGACGTCGAAGGGTCAGAACGCGGGCGCCGCCGTCGGGGCCTTGAGCTCCCCGAGATACGGCCGCCACAGGTGGGTCTCGTCCTCCTCGACCGCGCGCACGATCTCGCGCATCTCGGCCAGCGCCGCCGGCTCGTCGTCCTCGTACACGTCGCCCTGCAGCAGCTTGAGCACGTCGAGCCGGTAGCGGGGGTCCTGGACGAACGCGGTGAACAGGATGTTCAGGCGGTAGTAGATGGAGATGAACTCGTACCAGTTGCTCACGCCGCGGCGCAGCTTGGTCTCGTAGATGCTGAACCGCTTCTTGGCGAAGTCACCCGCCTCGGCGGCGGCGATGATGTCCGCGCAGGCGATGCGGGCGCTGTTCATCGCGACGCTGACCCCGCTGGAGAAGATCGGGTCGACGAACCGGGCCGCGTCGCCGACCAGCACGAAGTTGTCGCCGCAGATCTGGCTGACGCTGTAGCTGTAGTCGCCCTCGGACTTGAACGGCTTGACCTGCTCGGCCTCGCGCAGCGCGCGGGCCAGCTCCGGCCGGCTCTCCACCGAGTCCCAGAAGAACTCCTCGCGCTCGGTCTTCGAGGCCGCGAAGCGCTTCTTCTGGGTCACCACGCCGATCGAGGTGATGGTCTCGGTGATGGGGATCTGCCACACCCAGGTGTCGGTGAGCGGCAGGAAGTGGATGAAGATGTAGTCGGTCTGCTCCGGGTTCAGCGCCAGCGCCTTGCGGTCGAAGTTGTCGAACCACGTGTGGATCGCGTATTGGTTGAACACCGGATCGGACTGCTTGGTCTTCATCTGGTTGGCCAGCAGGGTGCGCCGGCCCGAGGCGTCGACGACCATCCGCACCGGGATCTGCTGCAGCTCGTCGTCGATGCGGACGTGGACCACGGGGAACTCGCCCTCGAAGTCCACCTTCTGCACCCGGGCCCGGTAGCGCACGTCGGCGCCGAGGCTGGCCGAGTGCTCCAGCAGGATCTGGTCGAACAGCCCGCGGTCGACGTGGTACGTGTGGTCGCGGTCGACGCCGGGCTGGTCACGCTCGTGGAAGAGGATGTCCGCGGCGCGGAAGTCGTGGGTCAGGCCGGTGAAGCCCATGTGGTCGATGGGGCGGGACTCCGCCGAGGTCCAGGCCGCGCCGTACTTCTTCGGGAAGTTCGCGGCCTCGATCTTCTCCATCGCGCCGATCTCCAGGAGCACCGGCGTGGTGGCGGGGACGAGCGACTCGCCCACGTGCTCGCGGGGGAACGTCTCGCTCTCGAGGACGACCACCGAGAGGCCGGCCTTCGCGAGGTAGGACGCCGCCGTCGAGCCGGCGGGACCGCCGCCGATCACTGCGATGTCGAACGCTGGTTGCACGATCGCCTCCTTGTCGTAGTGCGTGGGCTTCAGGCGTTTGCGACCTCGGTGGGCAGCAGTGACCGCACGAGGCTGGTGATGGTGTTGATGCTGCGGAAGTGCTTGCCGGTGATGGCCGTCGGCGGCACGGAGACGTGCAGCTCCTCACGGATGAACGTGAGCAGACGGGCCGTGTTCATCGAGTTGAGGACGCCCCACTCCAGCAGCGGGGAGTCCGCGTCGAGCTCGCCCGCCGACTCACTGCCCAGCAGGTGGTCGACGATGAACGCGGTGACGCGTGCCTGGATCTCGTCGGTGTCGATCGTGGTCACTTCGTGGCTCCTCGGGGTGTGGCTACGTGCGGCTCCATAGCGGACGGTCGGACAGCAAAAGTCATCTTGTGAGGAACTCTACAAGCGATGAACTGTCTCGACAAGGCGCATCTTCCCGATCACCGGCCGTAGCGGGTGTGACCAGGCAGGAAATGCGGCCGGACGCGCCGCGCGAGGCGGCGTACACCCTTCGATACGTGGCGAGGGTGGAGTGAGGTGGGTGGGTCCCGGCGCGGCGGCGGGGTCTAGGCGGCCGTGGCGTCCAGGAACGAGCGCACGGCGGCGGCGAAGCCGGCCTCGTCGTCGTCGTGGACGAAGTGCCCGCCCGGCAGCACGGTCAGGGACGCCCGGGGCAGCTTCGCCACCATCTCGGCGGCGTGGTCGGCGGACAGCACGAAGCTGTCACTGCCCGCGATGAGCAGCGTCGGGCAGCAGACCGCGAGCCAGTCGGCCCAGTGGTCGCCGTTGAGCAGCTGCTGGGTGTCGAGCGCCTCCTCGACCCGGCAGGACAGGCCCCAGCCGTCAGGGTGCTCGCACACCCCGTCCACCAGATACGGCCCGAGGAAGCCCAGGCCGTCGAGGAACTGCTCGCGGGTGGCCGCGCGGCGGGGCCAGGCGCGGGCGAACGACAGGTCCGCCTCGATCACGGCGCCCACGTCGGCCACGACGAGCGCGCTGACCCGGTCCGGCCGGCGCGCGGCCAGCTGGTACGCGTTGGCGCCGCCCAGGGAGTGCCCGACGATCGGCAGCCGCGCGATGCCCAGGTGGTCGAGCAGCGCGACGATGTCGCCGAGGAACCCCTCGCGGGTGTACGGCGGGGCCGGGTCGGACCAGCCGTGGCCGCGCTGGTCCGGGGCGATGACGCGCCACCGTGGCGCGAGCGCGGCGGCCAGGCGCGCGAACGCCCTGCCCTCACTGAAGAGTCCGTGCAGGGCGAGCACCGGCCGCCCGGAGCCGAAGTCCCGGTAGGACAGCCGACGGCCGCCGAGGTCCAGGTCCCGCGGTTCGGGGAGGTCCGGCCACCGCCCCATGCCGCCATCACCAACCACGAGATGGATGGTCGTAGTTGTTTGCGCTCGCAGTCAACCGCGCATGGGCTAACGATACGTAGCCGTGATCCTACTCCCAAGTAATCATCAGGTGGGGATGTCGCACAGCGGCTCCCGCGGCGGCGGCGCCTCGCTGAAGTCGCCGTTCTCGAAGGCGCGCACGATCGCGCGTCGCTGGAGCTTGCCGCTGCTGGTGCGCAGCAGCCGCCCCGGGCGCAGGAAGTGCACGTCCGCGGGGCGCACCGTGACGCCGGTCGCGTGCACCAGATGCTCCGCGATCCTCGCCCGGCAGCCGTCCGGGTCGGTCCGGGCGGTGCGGTCGGCCTCGGTCAGCACGACGATCCGCCCGCCGGACTGCGCCACCGCCACCCGGCGGACGAACGCCAGCTGCTCCAGAGCCTGCTCGAAGTCCGCGGCGAACAGGCTCTGCCCGTTGACCTTGATCCGGTCGCCGATCCGGCCCGTGATGAACAGCTCCCCGCCGTCGACGAACCCGATGTCGCCGGTGGCGTAGAAGCCGTCGGGCCCGGCGAGCGGCCGTGCGTCGTCGAGATAGGAGTCCGCCAGCGTGCCGCCCGCCAGCTCGATCTCGCCGAGCCGGCCCTCCCGGCACACGCTGCCGTCCTCGGTGCGCAGCCGCACCGTGAACTCCGGCATCGGCGGCCCGACCGAGATCGCGGGCAGCCCGGAGGGCGAGCGCACGATCCGGACCCGCCCGCCGCGCGGCCGGCTCGTCACCACCAGCACCGTCTCGGCCATGCCGTAGCAGGGCATGAAGACGTCGTCGCGCAGCCCGGCCGGCGCCATCAGCGCCAGGAACTCCTCCAGGTTGCGGATGTTGATCGGCTCGCTGCCGAGGTAGATCACGTGCAGGGCGGACAGGTCCAGCTCGGCGAGCTCGTCGGCCTCCAGGTCGCGCATCAGGCGCAGCGAGTAGTCCACCGCGAAGTTCGGCACCACCGTGCCGACGATCCGCTCCCGGGCCAGGTGCGCCCACCAGCCCGGGGCGTCGAACAGGAACGTCGCGGGCTCGGCCAGCAGCAGGTCGCCGCCGACCGCGAAGCAGGACAGCATGCCGCCCACCAGGCCCATGTCGTGGTAGAGCGGCAGCCAGCTGCTGACCCGGTCCTCGACCCCACGGCCGTCGGTGCGCACGATCATCGCCAGGTTCGCGCGCAACCGGCCCTGGGTGATCGGGATCCCCTTCGGGAACGAGGTCGAGCCGGAGGAGAACTGCACGAACGCGATCTCCTCGGCGTCGGGCACGCGCAGCCGCGCGGCCGGCTTGCGCAGCTCCGGCCGGGGCAGCGGCAGCCGCGTCAGCGGCAGGTCGACGGTGCCGAGGCTGGGCGTCTGCAACACGGCGGCCGCTGCGAACTCCCCCGCCACCCGCCCGAGGAAGTCCTCGTAGCCGGCCTTCGGCGAGTGCGGCAGCAGCGGCTTGACGCTCAGCGGCACCGCGCCGACCTCCATCAGGGCGAAGAAGGACAGGATCACCGTGCTGGAGGTCTCGAACGGCACGATCACCCGGGTGCCCGGTCCGACGCCGTGCGCCCGGAAGTGGTCCGCGTACGCCGCGATGCGCTCGGGGAACTCGCGGTAGCTCACGAACTCCGGCGTGCCGGCGAACTTCTCGTAGAGGTACAGGCCGTGCTCCGGCACGGTGTCGTGGTTGCGCTGGATGTGCTCGAGCACGGTGGGCTCCTACTCCTCGTTCGCGGGGGTGCCGGTGGCGATCCGGCGCATCCAGGCGGCCACGCCGGGCAGCACCTCGGCCTCGGCCCGCGCGCCGCGGACCACGTCGTGGTGGCCGGGGTCCCAGCTCAGGCCGGTCTGCCTGCCGTACACCCGGAAGTCCACCGGGCCGCCCAGCCGGTCGGCCAGCTTGCGGCCGCGTGCGGGCGAGGCGTGGAACGTGTCGGCGGCGCCGATGCCGACCAGCGCGGGCAGCGTCACCCGGGACAGCGCCTGCCAGTAGTCCGTGGCGCCGTCCGCGCTGCGGAACTCGCCCTTCGGCGCCCAGTCGGCGAACTGGCGCATCAGCCCGGCGGGCTCGTCCCACCGGCCCTGCTTGAGCGCCTTCGCCGGGAACCGCCCGGCCAGCCGGGCCAGCACCGCGGCGCCGCGCAGCTGCACCCGCTTGCCGGCGCCGCCCTCGGAGTAGTCGTTGACGGCCGACGAGAGGGTCACCACCCCGGCCAGGTGCCGCTGCAGCGCCGGATCGACGCCGAGCGCGGCCAGGACCGCGTACCCGATCATGCTGTGCGCCAGCACGAACAGCGGCCCCCGGTGCAGCTGCGCCACCCCGCGGACCAGGTCCGGGATGTCATGGCGCACGTAGGTGTCGAAGTTCCAGTCGTACGCGCGCCGCCGCGGCCAGCGGCTGCGGCCGTGCCCGCGCAGCGAGGCGACGTGCGCGGTGAAGCCGCGGTCGAGGAAGACCGTGGCCGGGCCGCGCCCCGCCGACCCGAGGAAGAACCCGCCGTCGGAGAAGAGCCCCGGCAGGAAGAGCACGCCGGGAGCGGTGCCGCCCTGCGGCGGGACCTGCCTGACGTGCAGCTGGTGACCGCCGGACGTGGGCACCCAGTGCTCGGTCTCGGCGAGAAGGCCGGACGTGCTCATCTCCACTCCACTCCTGTTCGGGGTGGCGGCGCCGTCAGCGGGGCACGGCGGTCGCCAGGAAGTCCTGCATCGAAACGAGGCACCGCTGTGCGGTGTCCAGGAACGCGACCGTGACCAGGGCGTCCACCGCCGGACCGGGCACCTGCGGCAGGTGCAGCCGCTGGCGGAACCGGGCCCGGAAGGTGAGGTCGTCGTCGTCGATCTCGGCCTGCGTCGGCGACTCCAGCCGGGTGCGCACCTCGACCTCGCCGCGTGGAAGCTCGGCCAGGTAGTCGATCTGAATGGAGGCGACCACCGCGACGACCCGGTCGCCGTGCACGATGCCCTGCCGCGCCATCCAGTCCCAGCGGCCGGCCTCCAGATACTCCAGCGCCACCGCGTTGTTCACGTGGCCCAGGGCGTCCAGGTCATTGGGCCGGACGGGGAGCGTAAGTCGTGATTCGCCGAAGAACATGCCGGACCGCCCGATCGATCGTGCCGAAGAAACGCTGGTAGGCCGAGCTGTGTGTGGTCACCACGACCACGGACGAGACGAACCCGCCGCTGTGCGAGATCGAGACGTTCACCCGCAGCCGGTGCCGGGCCAGGTGACCGGCCAGCGAGCCGTGCATGTCGAAGCGCGGGCCGCCGTGCCGGTCGTGGACCAGCTCGGCCTCCGTCCAGAACCAGGGCTCCCGCGCCGGCGGCAGCGCCTTGAACAGCGCCTCCTTGGCCGCGAACGCGCCCGCGAGGCTCTGCAGCGGCCCCACCGCGCCGGCGAAGCGGCGCAGCTCCCGATCGGTGAAGAAGACGTCCGGCTCGCGCAGGCCCGAGGCGACCTCCAGCTCGCTGATCAGCTGGAGGTCGTGGCCCAGGCCGATCAGCTCCCGAGGAGATCCAGCCAAGTGTCCTCGACCTCTTCCCGCGAGTGCACCTCGATACCGGTGATCTTCTTGAGCGCGCCGCAGACGAGCTGCTCCTTCTTGTCCAGCGCCTCGGGCCGGTAGTCCATGTCCTTCGTCTCCAGGTGGTCCCACCAGTTGACGTGCGTGCCCCGGTCCTCCAGCCTGTCGCGCGCGCTGCCCTGCAGCTCGCCGTCGCTGCGCAGGAACAGGTGCGCCACCGCGAACGCGTCCTTGGCGTGGTACGCCCCGCTGTCGACCAGCGCCTTGGCGAACGCCACGAAGTAGTTGCGGTGCTGGATCTCGTCCGCGGCGACCTGCTTGAAGATGCGGCGCAGGCCCGGGTCCTCCACGACGTGCTGGCACTGGCCGTAGTTGACCGCCGCCGTGATCTCGGAGATCGCCAGCAGCACCAGGGTGCGCAGCATGTCGTCGTCGGGGAAGACCTGCCGGAAGTTGATGAACGTCGCGTCGTCGATCGGCTCCATGCCGGAGAGGTCCGCGAGCCGGTTGAACACCGTCTCGTGGTGCGCCTCCTCCTCGTTCCAGTACCGGCTCCAGGTGCCGCACGCCTCCATGATCGCCGCGACGGTCGGGTCGGTCTCCCGCCAGCGGTTGCACTCGGCGTTGGCCTGGCGCTCCAGCCGGTCCGCGCCCGGCTTGGTGGTCAGCTCGGCCCGGCCCGCGTTCCAGACCAGCATCCGGTCGGTCGGGGTGAGCCGGTCCAGGTCCACGGCGGCCAGCATGTCCACCACGCTCCACCGCCGCGACTCGTGCAGCCGCTGCTGCTCCCAGGTCACGTCGACCAGCGACATCCCGCGCTCGGTGAACGCGGCGTAGAGGTCGGTGATGATCGCGGGCGGGCCGGCGGGCAGCGTCGACCGGCGGATCACCGGCCGCACGTCCATGACGGTCATGCCACGGCCTCCTTCTGGCGGTCGAACTCCTCCTGGAAGACCCGCAGCACGGTCGACGTCGGGGTGTCGAGCGGCATCGCGGGCAGGCGCACCCGTGCGCCGTACTCCTTGCGCAGCGCGTTGGCGGTGCGGGCGAACGCCTCCATGAGGTCGATGCTGTTGGTCATCCGGGGGCTGCGGGCGATCACGGTCGCCAGCGTCACGTCGTCGGCGAACAGCTGGTCCTCGGGCAGGCCGGCGTGTTCGGCGAACTTCTCCCTGATGTAGGACTGCACGTCGGTCTTCATCATGCGAGGAATTCTACAAGTGATGAGTCTTACTGCCAAGGGGGTCGATGTCCGGCCTGCGACGGGCCCCTGACCAGGCGTGGAAACGCGCACGCTGACGGTCTCCGCGGTCACCGCCAGCGGCGACGACGGCAACGTTCCCGGC